>JAGCYX010000011.1 GCA_017960585.1 Bacteroidales bacterium | reverse complement strand
CCCGGCATCAACCCCAACAAACTCAGCATCGGCCAGAAGATTCGCGTCAACTAACCTGTGCGGGTGAAGGGGCTCGAACCCTTACGCCTTGCGGCACGGGATCCTAAGTCCCGCTTGGCTACCAATTACAACACACCCGCATTGCGACCGCAAATATAGTAAAAAAAAAGGAGCGAAGCGACGCAGGGGGTTGCGGGGGATACGTCCCCCGCATCATAAAACGCCGCGACGCGCAGCGTCGAGCCCCTTCACCCGCACAAAAAAGCCGGGCTGCGCAATTTGCGCGGCCCGGCCTGTTCATGCATGGTTCTGCTGAACGCTACTGTTTCTCAGTAGCCCAGCCATTGAGCTGATGGAGCGAAGGATTGATCGCGCAGACATCAGCCGGGAACGGGAAGTATTCGTGCTTGCCTTTGATGAACTGGTGAGGAATACCCTCGTAAGGCTTTCTCTCGACATAATACCACCTGTGCTCAGGCTCCTTGTCCTTCGACATGGCGTCGAATGCCTCAGGATACCTGTCGAGATCCTTGCCGCATACCTGGTCAGCGATGCCCCAGCGGACGATGTCGTGGAATCGGGCGCTTTCGAACCAGAGTTCATACTGCTTCTCTTCCTGGACATTGGCGAGGGTAAGCTCGGTCTCAGGCACTTCTGCGCGGCGCTGAATCGCGTTGAGCGCTTCTTTACCCTTGGCGGCGTCACCGCTTCCGATGCAGGCCTCAGCATAAAGGAGAAGGGCCTCGGCATAGCGAGCGCACTTGGAATTCGACTGATTAGACGCACCGCTGGAAACCTCGGGAACTGAATCGATGCCGTTGAGAGACATGAACTTCCAGTTCATATAGTAGGTACGGCCGAAGAAGCCGTTGGCATTCATGCCTCGCGTCGGATCTTTCTTCTTGTCCTCAAGCGTCCATTCGTCAGCCGGCTTCAATTCGCCGGAAGTATAGCTGTTGCCGACATAGTCGGAATTCCAGCGCATCCAGGGGAATTTGTCAAAAATCTCATTGCCATCGCTGTCGATGCCGTAAAGCCATTCGTCAGCTGTGAAGAAAGTGCCCATACGGCGGGGACCGTTACCATCATGCGCAAGGAACTTGTCAGCAAAATAACCGTTGATGGCTCCGCCGTTCCAGCCGGTAGTGGCCATGCAAACCGCCCAGGAATTCATGTTCTTACCACGCCAGTTAAGCGTGTTGTTCTGATTCCACTTTGAGCGGGACGTGTTGTCTCCGGACGGATTGTTAGAGTCGTAGACCCAGTTCGGCTCGAAGATCTTTTCCTCGTTGCCGTCTCCCGGGGTATGGAAATTCTCCCACCAGCGCTCTCCGGGGACAAGCTCATAGTTGCCGGAGTTGATCAGATCGCCGAGATACTTGCGGGCGACATCCATCTCATTGGCGAATACCGCAGACTTTCCAGCCACAAACTGGGCAAAGCCCTTTGTCACATAAGTGGTGGCGTCCTTGTCGAACTTGCCGTTTCTTGCTCTCAGGTTGGGAATAGCCGTTTCGCATTCTTTGATACACCAGTCGAGCAGGAACTTCTGGGACTCCACATTCGTAGGGTCCTCGTTGGTCAGACAGTGATCCACAAGCGGAGGGCACTGCCAGCAGAGAGCCGCAGTCATATGGCACCATGCACGGACCACCCTCGCCTCGGCAATGCAGCGGTCCACCACCGGGCTCGAATAGGCCCCTTCCTTGGTGAAGTTGTCGATCAGGAGGTTGCAGGCGTAGATGGTCTGATAAAGACTTGAGTACACCCTCTTGATGATGTCATAAGATGCGTCATAGCGATACTCATTGAAAAGGCGCACGTCAAGATGGTCGTCCTTGTTCTTTCCTGCAGCGAACACGTCATCTGCAGAGTAGTTCAGCATGAAGAAATAGGGATTCCAGTTTCCGACGGAGCCGAAAACGGACTGGACCATTTTGGCATATACATTTACCAGAGCAGCTTCTGCGGCTTCATCGGACGTGTAATAGGTCTCGTAGGCAACGACACCCTTCTGCGGGATATCCAATTGCGATGTGCAGGCAGAGAATAACAAAGTGCAAATCGCCGTAATGGCTACAATATATTTTTTCATAACTATTATCTCCTATGAATTAGAAAGAAACATTCACACCGAGCATAACTTTACGCATGCTGGGATATGCACCGATATCCACACCGCGGCCGGAAGCCGAACCTGAAGTCGCCGTCTCAGGATCCATACCCGGATAGCTGGTGAAAGTGAAGAAATCATCAAGAGAAACGAACAGTCGGAGCTGGCTGATGAGCGCCTTCTTCGTCCACTGCTGAGGAACCGTGTAACCGAGCTGAACTTGCTTGATCTTGAAGAAGGATCCGTCAAATATGCCGGCGGTGGAACCCCAGAAATTCACATCACCCGACACTTTCGCAGGCTCGGGGAACTTGGCGTTCGGGTTCGCCGCACTCCTTGAATTCTCATAGAAGTATCTGAGAGAGTTGTGGTAACCGGCACGGTAGAGCGTGTTCAGGATCTCGCAGCCGGCCTGTCCGGAACCGAACAACATGAAGTCCAGTCCCTTCCATTCAAGGCTGAGGGTAATACCGTAGGTGAAATCAGGAAGGCCCTTACCGATATTCGTCATATCGGCATCGCTGATCTGGCCGTCACCGTTGACATCTCTGAGGTCGGGGGTGCCGTCATCCTTCACGCCGTCATAAATATAACCGCGGATATACCAGATCGGCTGTCCGACTTCAAACACCGTTTCGTTCGGGTAGTTGCTGCCGGAAGCCGGGTTCTGGGTGATTCTCGGAAGAGAAGGGAGAAGGTAGGTGACCCGGTTCTTCAGATAAGAGAAGTTGCCGTTGATGCTGTAATTGAAGTCTCCGATGGTATCCTTCCAGCCAAGTTCGACCTCGACACCGGTATTGAGCACATTTCCGGCATTGGCGGTCACGCTGGACACGCCATATTCCGGAGTCGGAGAGTAGGAAACAAGCAGATCGCGGGTCTCCTTGCGGAACCAGTCGAAGGTGAAAGAAAGCCTGTTGTTGAGGAAGCGGGCATCCAGACCGGCGTCAAGCTGATTGGAAGTCTCCCAGGTGAGGTCGGGGTTCGCAAGTCCGTCAGGGGCGGATCCATACGCGTTTCCAAGCTCATCGACATGATACTGGTACCACTGGCTGTTGAGCGAGATGGACGTAGAGTAAGGATATCCGCTGAGCACGTTGATGTTACCGTTGATACCCCAGGATGCGCGCACCTTCAGGAAGGAAAGGGCTCTGGGCGAGACGGCATCCTTGATCCAGCGCTCATTGCTGATGGTCCAGCCTGCGGATACGGAAGGGAAGTAGCCCCAGCGGTTCTTGGCAGAGAGCTTCGAAGAGTCGAAGGCGTCGGCGCGGAAGTTCGCCTGGATGCTGTAACGGTTGTCATAGGTATAACCCAGACGGGCGAAATAGGAAAGGCTCGCAGATTCAGACGGGGAGTTGCTGAATTTCTTGGTCGCATCATCCTTCACGTAGTTCAGATAACGGAAGTTGGGATCGTATCCCTTCAGAATGTCCGAACCGGTGGCCGTGCCGCTGACGTTATCCGATTTGTTTTTGATGAAGGACATACCGGCCATCACGTTGAGGCTGTGCTTCTGGGCAAAAACCTTGCTGTAGTTGGCGAAATTTTCCCACTGATAGTAGAGCCCGGTGTTGGCGGCAGCCGAGAGGGTGTACGTCTTGACGTCGGCCTTGCCGTTGGACCAATAAGGAGCCTGATAGCTGTGCGTATTGCTCTGGGAGATGCGGAAACCGAAACGGCTGGTGATGACCAGACCCTTGACCGGTTTGAGATTCGCGAACAGGACGCCGTTGATATTGAGACCTTCGCTGGAGCCGTCGGTGGCGTCCCGCTGTACGAACGGGCTGCCGCCTCGGGTCTCGTCGATGGCGGAAGTGGCAAACCAGCCGTTCTCGTCGCCCAGGAAGCGGTACGGATACTCGGAAGTGCCCTCCTGAACCGCATTGTATTTATTCCTGTAATCCTGGTTGAACTGACTCGGATCGGTCCAATAGACAGGCGTACACGGGTCGATCGTCATCAGGGACTCGAAGGCGGAGCCGTAGCCCTGCTGGGAAACGGATTTGGTCGCCCATTTCTCGATGGAGATGTTGTTTCCTACCTGAAGCCAGTCGGTGAGGTTGTAATCGGCATTCAACTGCGCGGAAAGTCTCTTGTAGAGGTCCTTGTCGCCCTTGATGATACCATCCTGGTTGACATAGTTGAGGGAGGCGAAATAATGGCCCTGATCGTTGCCGCCCTGGAGGGTGAGCGTGTGCTGGGTGCTCCAGGAAGGATTGAAGTATTCGTTAAACCAATCCGTGTCGGTGCCGTTGTAATTGGCATTCTTCAGCGACTCCTGAATTGCGTAGCCCTGCAATCCCTTATAGTCGATAAACTGCTGGGCATTCAGCATTTCGGGCTTGTGCGCAAGCGACTGATTGATGAATTTGCCGGAATAGGAGATGGACGCATGTCCTTTCTTGCCCTGCTTGGTGGTGACGAGGACCACACCGTTACCAGCCTGTGCACCATAGATGGCGGCGGAAGCCGCATCCTTGAGGACCTCCATGGACTCGATCAGCGAGGGATCGAGATACTGGATGCTGCTGACCTTGAGGCCGTCGACGATGATGAGCGGTCCGATGTTGCCGCTGTTGGAGGATACGCCACGGACCTGGATGGCAGCGCCGCTTCCGGGAGCTCCGGAGTTGGAGATGATTTGCACACCGGCCATCTTGCCCTGGAGGGCGGCTGCGGCGTCTGAAGTCGAACGGTTCTTGAGGTCATCCTCGCGCACCGAAGCGACCGCGCCGGTGAGGTCGGATTTCCGCTGAACACCGTAACCGATGACCACCGTCTCTTCGAGCATCTCGGTATCATCCTCAAGAGTGATGGTCATGTTGTTGGCGGCGGCCACACGACGGGTGATGTAGCCGATGCAGGAAACCTCCAGCGTGGTGCCGGGGGCGACACGGATCTCGAAGTTGCCGTCGATATCCGTCTGGACGCCGTTCGAGGTGCCGGGCACCAGGACAGCTGCACCGATAACGGGAGTACCGGTGCCGTCAACAACCTTTCCGCTCAGAGAGCGGCTCTGTGCAAAGGCATTGCCTGAGCACAACGCGAGTGCTGCAGCCAACATGATGGAGGCAGCAAGCTGTAAAAAGTGTTTTAACATTGGTTTGATAGGTAATAAAATTGGATAGAGTAGTTTCAGTTATTATCGTTTTCTACAAAGTTATCTTTTAGATTAGATAGTATATTGTAGGAATGCGTCATTAACTATCAATCTTCGGTCAATATAGCCAAAAGGGGATGATGAGTCATCATCCCCTTTTGGTGGCTGTCGCAGCTGTAATGTACTATGCTGCAGTTATTCTTTGTACAGACCTTCCCGGGAAAGGAGGTGGGGGAGGTTGGCGAGGCCGTAGGCGGTGACGGCCGAGACGACGGCGGAGTGCTCGAGGTAGGCGGGGATGAGCTTGTCGTAGAGGTCGTCCTCGGTGTGCCAGATGTCGCGGTAGTTGAAGTCGAGCCCGAGCACGTCGCTCTCGCGGAAGGAGATGGCCGGGATGCCGTTCATGGCGAAGTAGGCGTGGTCCGAGCCGCCGGCGCTCGTGGGCCGGGGCTGCGGCTCGCCTTCCCGCTTGTTCACGGTGAAGGGAATGTCGGGATTGTAGTCCTTCAGCGGCTCGCAGACCTGCACGAAATCGTCGTACATCGCCGGCGGCACGGTCACGGACGTGCAGGCCAGCGGCCCGCCGTCGCGGTTGAAGTAATTGGAGATCTTCCCCCAGGGGATGGTCTTCTGCTCCACGAAATACTTCGACCCCAGCAGCCCGTACTCCTCACCGGTCCAGATGCAGAACATGATGGAACGCCTGGGCCTGGCGCCGGCCGCGGCCAGCAGCCGCGCGGCCTCCATCGTCACGCAGACGCCCTGCCCGTCATCCACCGCTCCGGTGGCGATGTCGTAGGCGTCCAGGTGGCCGCCCAGCAGGACGTACTCGTCCGGATGCTGCGTCCCCTTGAGCACGGCCAGCACGTTGTGGAACTTCATCGGTCCCGGGAAGAAATGATTGCGTATATCGAACTCCAGCAGGAAATCCTCCCGGTCCACGCACTTGCGCTTGACGATCTCGAACTGATGTGCGTCCAGCAGGATGTCGCAGGCCGTCGGCAGCGTGTCCATCGTCAGCTCGAAGCACTGGGCGCGGTTGTAGAGCACCTGCATGGGCAGCTGGGCCGCGCGGATGAACCCGAGTACCCCGGCGTCCACCATCTGCCGGTACATCGGCACCTGCACGTCCTTCTTCCCCTCGGCGAGCTGCGCCGCGCGCGTGGAGTCCGCCTTGGCGCTGGCGTCGAGCGCGAGCCCGTTGGTCGGCCCGGTCTCGATCAGCACCCAGGCGCCCTTGAGCGCCCCTTTCACGCGGTCGAACTCCCGCTGATTCTTCGGCTCCAGCAGCACGCGCCCCTTCTGCGGCCCGCGCGTGCCGGCCGTGTAGGCGGGCGTTCCGAAATGCAGCACCATCCCGTCCTCGGACAGCATCCGCCCGGACCAGGGCCCGCGGTCGAAGCCCACGCCGATCACCACGGCCTCCTGCAGCGTCACCTCCAGGCCCCAGGAGCGGAACTGCTCCGCCACCCAGTCCTCCGCGTGGTTCAGCATATGCGTGCCCACCAGGCGCCCGCCGATGTTGCGGGCGATGTAGTCCGCATGTTCCATGGTCCGGTTGTCCGTCCGGCCCAGTTCCAGGACCTTCTTCGTGACCTTGTCCTGCGACAACCCGAACGGCGCCGCGAGGAGCAGCGCCGCCAGGAAAAGAATAAGACGTCTCATGTGCAAATCAGAAGCTGTATTTCAGTTTTTTGAGATCCGAATCGGCGGAACTGCCGCCGTAGAGGATCTCGTACTCCCCGTGCACGGGGACCATATCCTGCGCCGACTCGCTCCACCAGGTGAAGATCTCGTCGTCCAGCGGGATGCGGACCGTGGCCGAGGCTCCGGCCATCACCGTCACGCGGTGGAAGGCGCGCAGCGTCTTGTTCGGGCCGCCCGCGTCGTCCGGCTTGCGGACGTAGAGCTGGACGATCTCGGTGCCGTTGCGCTTGCCCGCGTTCTTGACCGTGAACTCCAGCACTCCGTTCTGGATCTTGCCGCCGCTGTAGCGGAACTCGGTGTAGCTGAGGCCGTAGCCGAAGGGGAAGAGCGGCGTGCCGCGGAAGTAGCGATAGGTGTGGCCCTCCATATTATAATCCTCCACCTCGGGCAGCTGCGCCACTGACTGGTAGAAGGTCACGGGCAGCTTGCCGGACGGGTTGAACTCGCCGTAGAGCGCCTCCACGATGGCCGTGCCGCCCTCCTGGCCCGGATACCAGGCCTGCAGGATGGCGTCGCAGCTCTGCGTCTCCGGCACCAGGCCGATGGCGCAGCCGGAGAAGTTCACCAGGATGACCTTCTTGCCGGCGTTGTGCAGGGCCTGCAGCAGCTGGCGCTGCACGGCGGGCAGCTCGAGGTCCGTGCGGTCGCCGCCGGAGAATCCGGGCAGCTGCACCGGCATCTCCTCGCCCTCCAGGCGCGGCGAAATGCCGCCCGCGAACACCACCACGTCGATGCCCTCGAGGCGCTTCAGCACGTCATTCACGTCCAGCGCGGGCAGGAAACTGTCGTGCAGGAGCTTGGTGCGGCGGGCGTAGGCCTTGACGTCGTTGATATTGATGGCGTACTGCTTGGCCACCTCCTCCAGCTCCTCGGGGGAGAGCTGCATCAGCTGGGCCATGCGGTTGTCGGGATCGTTCTCGGGCATGAACTCGGCACCGATGATGCCGCAGCCGCGGAAATTCACGATCTGCGGATCACGCGCCTTGAAGGCGTCCAGCAGCGTAACGGTGGACTTCGGGACGGGGTTGTAGTTGCCCCACATCATCTCCACGTCGTCGGCGTTCGGGCCGATCAGGGCCACCTTCTGGCCGGGATGCAGCGGAAGCACGCCCTTGTTCTGCAGCAGCACCAGCGACTCGCGCGCCATCTTCAGCGAGAGCGCGCGGTGCTGCGGGCCCTCCACGATGGACGGATCCAGATCGTCCCACGGGGACGCGCCGTCCATCTCGCCCAGGCGGAAGCGCTCCGTGAGGATGCGCATCAGGTTGCGGTCCAGGTCCTTGACGTCCAGCAGACCCTGCTCCACCGCCGCGGGAATGTTCACAAAAGTGCTGCCGCACTCCACGTCCAGACCGTTGTGCACGGCCATCGCGGCGGCCTTCACCGGGCTGTCCGTGAAGCCGTGGCGGCCGCGCTCGAAGAAGTCGGGAATGGCCCAGCAGTCGGACACCACCATGCCGTCGTAGCCCCACTCCTTGCGGAGAATCTGGTCCACCAGGTAGGAGGAAGCCGCGCAGGGCTCGCCGCGGAAGCGGTTGTAGGCGGTCATGATCTCCTGCACGTGCGCCTTGGTCACCAGGTCCTTGAAGGCCGGGAGATAGGTCTCGCGCAGGTCGCGCTCGGAGATCTCCGCGTCGAAGCGGTGGCGGTTGGACTCCAGGCCGGAGTGCACCGCGTAATGCTTGGCGCAGGCGTGCGCCTTGCGGACCGGCGAGTCTTCCGGGCCCTGCAGGCCGCGCACCACGGCCATGCCGAGGCGGCCCGTCAGGAAGGGATCCTCGCCGTAAGTTTCCATACCGCGGCCCCAGCGGGGATCGCGGAAAATGTTGATGTTCGGCGTCCAGAAGGTCAGGCCCTGGTACACCTTGACGTCGTCTTTGGTCTCGAGATATTTTACGCGCGCCTCGTCGCTGGCGGCGCTGAACACGGTCTCCACCAGGTCCTCGTCGAAGCTCGCCGCCATGCCGATAGGCTGCGGGAACACCGTCGCGCTGCCGTTGCGGGCGATGCCGTGCAGCGCCTCGCTCCACCAGTTGTACTGCTTGATCCCGAGGCGCGGGATGGCCGGGCTGGCGTGCATCGTCAGCGACGCCTTCTCCTCCAGGGTCAGGCGACCCAGCAGGTCCGCGGCGCGCTGCTCCGGCGGGAGGTTCTTATTCTGATAGGGATAGGGCTGCGCGAGCGCGGCCACGGTCCCGAGGACGCCCAGTGCGAGCGCCAGGAAGGATTTCAACTTTCCGTTCATAGACGTATGGGTTAACAATTGATTATTTCGTGGTTTCCTGGCCGGTCAGCTGGTCGGCCTTCTTGCGCATCTTGGCGGCGCGCTTGGCGCTGTCCGGGTGCGAGGAGAACATCTTGGCCAGCGCGGACGACTGCGCGCCGCCGGCCAGGTCGTTCAGCTTCTCCAGCGAGCGGCACATGCCGTACGGGTCGCGTCCCCGGTCCACGGAGAACTGGAAGCCGAAGTCGTCGGCGCGGGACTCCTGGCTCTGCGAAAACTGCGCGTTCACGTAGGCCTCGGAGATGTCGCCGAGGATGGTGCCCGCCAACTGGCCGTAGCCGCCCGCCGCGAAGATGGCCTCGCGGGCGGCGGAGCCCAGGTAGGCGCGTTTCATCGCCTTCATGGAGTCCTTGTTGACCACGTGGCCCAGTTCGTGGCCGATCACGGCGAAGAGCTCGTCGTCGTCCATCAGGTCCATCAGTGCGGAATTCACGCGCACGGAGCCGTCGCCATAGGCGCAGGCGTTCACCTCGTTGGACTTGTAGACTTTGAAATTGAGGGTCTTGCCGTCGACCTGGCTGACGCCCGACATCAGCTTCTGCAGGCGCTGCAGGTACTTGGCTTCCGCCATCGGCGTCTGCGCGTCGGTGTACGCCACCGCCTGGCGGCAGAGCTCCACCACCTGCTCGTCCGTGATGGACGCGGCCGTGGCGGCTTTCATACCGGCGTTGGCCAGGTGGCCGTAGTCCCAATTGATCTGGGAAAGGGTGCTGCAGCTGCACGCGAGCAGTACGGTCAGCAGAAGAGGAAAGAAACGTTTCAACATATAATTGGTTAATAATTCAGTGTTCAGTGCCGTTACGGATCGATCTGAGAATCCTTTAATCCTAAGAAATACAGGATGCCGTCCAGGCCGATGGAGGTGATGTTCTGCTCGGCGTTGGCCTGGACCTTG
Organism: Bacteroidales bacterium; assembly: GCA_017960585.1. Classification (GTDB taxonomy): domain Bacteria; phylum Bacteroidota; class Bacteroidia; order Bacteroidales; family UBA932; genus Cryptobacteroides. The sequence goes on along the minus strand of JAGCYX010000011.1, from coordinate 31,677 downwards.
GGCTTGGCGTGGTAGGCGATGCCCAGGCCGGCGAGCGAGAGCATCGGCAGGTCGTTGGCGCCGTCGCCGACGGCCACGGACTGCGCCAGGTTGATGTTCTCGACCTGGCAGAGCAGGCGCAGGAGCTCCGCCTTGCGGCGCCCGTCCACGACGTCGCCGATGTAGCGGCCGGTCAGCTTGCCGTCCTCGATCTCCAGCTCGTTGGCATAGACGTAGTCGAAGCCGAACTTCTGCTGCAGGAACTTCCCGAAGTACGTGAATCCGCCGGAGAGGATGGCGGTCTTGTAGCCCACCATCTTCAGGATCTTCATCATGCGCTCCAGGCCCTCGTTGAAGGGGAGGCCCTGGGCGATCTCCTCCATCACGCTCACGTCCAGGCCCTTGAGCAGGGCCACGCGGCGCGTGAAGCTCTCCGTGAAGTCGATTTCGCCGCGCATGGCGCTGGCGGTGATGGCCTTCACCTGGTCGCCCACGCCGGCGCGGGCCGCCAGCTCGTCGATGCACTCGGTGTGCACGAGGGTGGAGTCCATATCGAAGCAGATGAGCCGGCGGGAGCGCCGGTAGATGTCGTCCTTCTGGAAGGAGATGTCCAGCCCGCCCTTCGGCAGACCCAGCAGGGCGTTCTTCAGCGAGGCGCGCTCCTCGTCGTTCAGCATCCCGCGCACGGAAATCTCGATGCAGGCCTTGGCCGCGCACTCGTCCACGCCTTCCAGCGGCGGGCGGCCGGTCAGGCGCCGGATGGCGTCGATATTCAGGCCGTACTGGAAGATGACGCCCGTGACATCGGCGATCTGCCGGGCCGTGACCGTACGGCCCAGCAGCGTCACGATGTAGCGGTTCTTGCCCTGGCGGCTGACCCACGCGTCGTAGGCCTCGCGCTCGATGGGCGTGAAGCGGATCTGCACACCCAGCTCGGACGCCTTGAACAGCAGGTCCTTCATGATGAAGCCGGACTGCTCCGGGGTCGTCTTGAAGAGGATGCCCATCGTCAGCGACTTGTGGATATTCTCCTGGCCGATGTCCAGGATGGTCGCATTGTACTGCGCCAGGATGGAGGTGAGGGCCGAGGTCAAACCCGGCTTGTCCTCGCCGGAGATGTTGAGCTGGATGATTTCGATCATAATGTCATTGGCTTACAGGCCGAGCTGTTTGAAGAAGTCGTTGCCCTTGTCGTCCACGAGGATGAAGGCGGGGAAGTCTTCGACGCGGATCTTCCAGATGGCTTCCATGCCCAGCTCCGGATACTCCACGCATTCGATGCTCTTGATGTTGTTCTGCGCCAGGATGGCGGCGGGGCCGCCGATGGAGCCGAGATAGAAGCCGCCGTGCTTCTTGCAGGCGTCGGTCACGCACTGGGCGCGGTTGCCCTTGGCGAGCATGATCATCGAGCCGCCGTGGTCCTGGAACTCGTCCACGTACGGGTCCATGCGGCCGGCCGTGGTCGGGCCCATCGAGCCGCAGGCCATCCCGGCCGGGGTCTTGGCGGGACCGGCGTAGTAGATCGGGTGGTCCTTGAGGTACTGCGGCATCTCTTCGCCGGCGTCCAGGCGGGCCTTGATCTTGGCGTGGGCGATGTCGCGGCCCACGATGATGGTACCGTTCAGGCTCAGGCGCGTGCTGACGGGATATTTGGTCAGTTCGGCGAGGATGTCCTTCATCGGCTGGTCGAGGTTGATCTTCACGGCCTCGCCCTCACCGGCCTGGCGGAGCTCCTCGGGGATGAGCTCGTAGGGCTTGTCGTCCATCTTCTCGATCCAGATGCCGTCGGCGTTGATCTTCGCCTTGATGTTGCGGTCGGCCGAGCAGCTCACGCCCAGGCCGATGGGGCAGCTGGCGCCGTGGCGCGGCAGGCGGACGACGCGCACGTCGTGCGCCATGTACTTGCCGCCGAACTGCGCGCCGAGGCCGATCTTGCGGGTCTCCTCGAGCAGCTGCGCTTCCAGCTCCACGTCGCGGAAGGCGCGGCCGGTCTCGTCGCCCGTGGTGGGCAGGCCGTCATAGTAGTGGGTGGAGGCGAGCTTGACGGTGAGGAGGTTCTTCTCGGCGGAGGTGCCGCCGATCACGATGGCGATGTGGTAGGGCGGGCAGGCCGCCGTACCCAGCGAGCGCATCTTCTGCACCAGGAAGGGGATGAGCGTGCCGGGGTTCTGGATGCGGGCCTTGGTCTCCTGGTAGAGGTAGGTCTTGTTGGCGGAGCCGCCGCCCTTGGTCACGCAGAGGAAGCGGTATTCGTCGCCCTCGGCGGCCTCCAGGTCGATCTGGGCCGGGAGGTTGCACTTGGTGTTGACTTCCTTGTACATATCCAGCGGGGCGTTCTGGCTGTAGCGGAGGTTCTCCTCCGTGTAGGTCTTGAAGACGCCGAGGCTCAGGGCCTCTTCGTCGCAATAACCCGTCCAGACCTGCTGGCCCTTCTCGCCGTGGATGATGGCGGTGCCGGTGTCCTGGCAGAGGGGAAGCTTGCCCTTCGCGGCCACCTCCGCGTTGCGCAGGAAGGTCAGGGCCACGTACTTGTCGTTCTCGGAGGCCTCCGGGTCGCGGAGGATCTTCGCGACCTGCTCGTTGTGCGAGCGGCGCAGAAGGAAACTCACGTCGCGGAAGGCGGTGTTGGCCATCACGGTGAGGCCTTCCTTCTTGATCTTGAGGATCTTGTGGCCCTCGAATTCGGCCGTGGTGACGTACTGCTCGGAGCCGGGGATCTTGTAGTACTCAGTCTGGTCTTCGCCCAGCTGGAACATCGGTGCGTATTTGAACTCGGTCATATCAGTTGTGCATTAAGAATTCTTTCATGAAGGCGTTGAGGTCGCCGTCCAGGACGCCCTGCGTGTCGGCGGTCTCCCAGCCGGTGCGGAGGTCCTTGACCATCTTGTAGGGGTGCAGGACGTAGGAGCGGATCTGCGAGCCCCATTCGATCTTCTTCTTCTGGCCTTCGAGCTCGGCCTGCTTCTCCTGGCGCTTTTTGAGCTCGATGTCGTAGAGGCGGGACTTGAGGATGAGGAGGGCGCGCTGGCGGTTGTCCTGCTGGCTGCGGGTCTCGGTGTTCTCGACGGTGATGCCGGTGGGGAGGTGCCGCACGCGCACACCGGTCTCCACCTTGTTGACGTTCTGGCCGCCGTGGCCGCCGGAGCGGAAGGTGTCCCACTCGATGTCGGAGGGGTTGATTTCGATGTTGATGCTGTCGTCCACGAGGGGATAGACGAACACGGAGCTGAAGGTGGTCTGGCGCTTGCCCTGGGCGTTGAAAGGGGAGATGCGAACCAGCCGGTGCACGCCGGATTCGGCCTTGAGGTAGCCGTAGGCGTAGTCGCCTTCATACTGGATGGTGCAGGACTTGATGCCGGTCTCGTCGCCTTCGATCTCCTCGGTGACGGTCATCTTGTAGCCGTTGCGCTCGCCCCAGCGCATATACATGCGCATCAGCATGGCGCTCCAGTCGTTGGCTTCGGTGCCGCCGGCGCCGGAGTTGATGGTGAGGACGGCGCCGAGGTTGTCGCCCTCCGCGCCCAGCATATTCTTGAGTTCGAGGTCTTCGATCAGGGAGCAGGCCTGCTTGTAGGCTTCGTCGATGTCCGGGCCTTCGGGGTCCAGTTCCTGCAGGACTTCGAGGTCGTCGACGGCGGACTTGGCGCCGTCGAATGCGCTGACCCAGGCCTTCACGCCGCTCAGGGCCTTCAGGAAGGCCTCGGCGCGCTTGGGGTCGTCCCAGAAGTCCGGTGCCTGGCTCTGCTTATCCTTTTCCTGCACTTCCGCCCGCTTCTTTTCGATGCCCAGGCACTGGTGGAGCGTCTCCACGCGCCCCTGCAAATCTTTGATTTGTTCCTGACTTATCATAGACTACAAAGATAATCAATCTTTTTGAATGCTTGCCGTTTTTTGTATTTGGTTGATAATGTTCCTGTTATGAAAGTAACCGGTGCCAAATGACGCCGGTTACTTTCATAATCAATTGATTGACAGCCTTTTACTAAAAACAGGGCATTAGTTAAGGGTGGCAGCGAGGGCGTGGAGGGTCGTCGGGTCGCCGGAGGACAGCAGCTGGACGCTGCCGTCCTCCGGCCTATACGGGGGCATATCCCCCGAACCCCCTACGGCCCTCAAGTCCCTTTCCGACTTTGCCGCCGGCAAAGTCACGGGACCGGGCCGGTCCGCTGATGCGGACTTCGCTTCGCTCAACAGCCCGCGGTCACGCAGAACCCTGAGCACCTGCTGCGCAACGGCGGGGGCGGGGTCGATGACCCGGACGGCGGGGCCGGCGATGCGCTGGATGATGGGGAGGAGGAAGGGGTAGTGGGTGCAGCCGAGGACGATGGTGTCGGCGCCGGCGTCCAGCAGGGGCTGCAGGCTCTCGCGGACGACGCGCTCGGCCTCGGGGCCGTCCAGCTCGCCGCGCTCGACCAGCTGCACGAAGCCCTCGCCGACGTGCTCCTCGATGCGCACGTCATCCTGGTACAAGCCCTTGGTGTTGAGATACTTGGAAGCCTTGAGGGTGCCGGCCGTCGCCAGCACGCCGATCACGCCGCTGCGCGTCCCGAGCGCGGCCGGCTTCACGGCCGGCTCCATCCCGATGAAGGGCACGTCGAACTCCTCGCGCAGCGTGGCGATGGCGGCGCCGGTGGCCGTGTTGCAGGCCACCACGATCACGTCCGCGCCCCGCTCCAGCAGCAGTCGCGTGATGAAGCGGGCGCGGTCGCGGATGTACTCCTGGCTCTTCTCCCCGTAGGGACAGTGGGCGTTGTCGGAGTAGTAGATATAGTGCGCGGAAGGGAGGACCTTCCGTATCTCTTTCAATACCGAAAGTCCTCCCGACCCTGAATCGAATATGCCTATCGTCGCCACTACAGCGTGTCGTACAGGTCGTACTTCTGGGCGAGGGCGCCGGTCATCTGGCCGAGCACCTCGAAGTAGGGCGATCCGTCGATGATGGTGAGTTTGTACACGGTGTCATCCACCTTGTAGTACTCCTCGCCGTCGAGGGTGATCGTGTCGTAGTCGTCCGGCAGCTCCTGGACCAGGGCGCCCGCGGGCGGGACGATGGTCACGTACTTGCCGTTCTTGTCCTTGATGAAGAACACGCCGTCCTGGTAGAAGTACTCCACGCCTGCGTCGGCGTAGCTCTGCACCAGGCCCAGCCGGTCAGCTTCCTTATAGGACCTGGCCGCACGGTCGCTGTTCAGCGCGATGTCCGCGTTCTGGCGGGCGATCGTGGCGTTGTTGGCCGCGATGGTCGCATTCTGGCTGGCGATGGTCTTAGCGTTCTCATTGATCGTACGATACGTGTTGTACACGTCGTAGTAGTAGGCGAAGTTGCAGGCGGTGTACAGGATGTTGTCCAGCACGGCGTCGACGATGACGCCGAACGGAGGACGGGAGATATAGTAGTGGCCGCCGTAGTAGCGATAGTAGATGCCGTCGAGCAGGTAGTACGGGACGCCCCAGTACTCCACGCGGGTGTAGCGCGGCGGCAGGTAGGAGACGCGATAGCCGAAGTAGTGGTGACCTCCGTCCCAGAAGCGGACGGCGCGGTCGAACGGCATCGGATCGCGACGGCGCGGCGGGATGCGCTCCATATTGTGGCCGGGACCCGGGTGCATCTGGATGTGGTGCGGCTCGCGGCCGCCCTCGAAGTTGCGCGGGGTACCCGGACGCTCACGGACGGTCCGCGGCGCGTCAGGCTTGACGCTCATGCCCGGCTGGGGCTGGTTGCGGTTGATGCTGCCGCCCGGTGCGCCAGGATTCTGGCGGTTCTGCGGACGGACGTTGCTGCCGCTGCGGGACGGCTGGCTGTTGCCGCCGTTGCGCGGACGGTTGACGCTGCCGCCGGGGTTGCCGGGGGCGGGCGCCGGCTCGTTGCGCTGGCGGGTCGCGCTGCCGTTCCCTGCAGGAGGGTTGGCCGGCGCGGCCGGCTGGCGGGTCACGCTACCGCTGTTATTGTTGCGGGAGTTGCTCCCGCTGCGGGAATTGCTGCCGCCGCGATTCATCTGGCCGCCGCCGGAGGGAGCGGGAGGATTCTGGCGCGTCTGCGGAGCTGTATGGGAAGGCTGGGAGCCGCGGCTAACGGAGCCGAGACCCTTGGTATTGCCGGACCGACCGGCGCTTCTCGGTTGAGAAGAAGGAGCGGACATCGAAGAGGAAGGACGGGTGCCGCCGCTGCTGCGGGAATTGCCGCCGCCCGATCCACCGCGGGAATTGCTACCGCCCCTGGTCTGAGCGTTCAGAGGGACCGCGATCATAGCCGCTGCGGCTACTGCGATCAGGGTGAGTGTGGTCAAGCGTTTCATAATCGTGTGATTTTAGTAAATGTAATACTTCTCGGACAGGGCTTTGAAAGCGGGGACATCAGCGGACCAGAAATCTGCGATGTCCGAGACTTTCATCGTCTGTCCAAACGTCTTACTGACAAAGTCTGTGCCGCAAACTTTATTAAACATGGAAAGACGCTCAGAACCCGCTGCAATGGGGTTTTTCTGATACAGCTCCCAGACCGCCTGCATCACGTAGAACTGCGTGAGCGTGAGGGTGGCGGCTTCGTAGTCCGTATAATAATATTGTACGCCGTGGATGAGCTTGCCGCTCAGGCGGCCCGAAATGGGCTGGTAATGGATGGTGCGCCAGGCCACGCCGGGCACGTGGTAGCTGTCCAGCTTGGCCTTCAGCGCGTCGGCGTCCACCCACTCTTCTGCGAAAGTGGCGAAGGGCAGGGTATAGCCGATGCCGATGTTGAGGTAGTTGTACATCTCGCCGCACAGGCCGGCGGAGGGGTAGCAGATGGCCGTCTCGGCGTAGGGGATGTTGGGCGAGGGGAGGATCCAGGGCAGGCCGGTGTCGTTGAAGAGCATATCGCGCGTCCAGCCCTCCATCGGGATCACGGTGAGCTTGCACTTCAGCGGGGCGGCCTTGCCGTTCTGGCCGCAGTTGAGGCCTTCCTCGTTGATGAGGGTGGCGAGTTCGCCGACCGTCAGGCCGTAGACGTAGGGGATCTTGTACTGGCTGACGAAGGAATGGTAGCCGTCGCGGACGAGCGGGCCTTCGACCTTGCGGCCGCCCAGCGGGTTGGGGCGGTCGAGCACCATCACGGGGATGCCCATCTCGGCGCAGGTGCGCATCACCAGGCCGAGGGTGGAGATGAAGGTATAGGAGCGGCTGCCCACGTCCTGGATGTCGTAGACCATGATATCCACGCCCTGGAGCATCTCCTTCGTGGGCTGGCGGGTGTTGCCGAAAAGGGAGTGGACCGGGAGGCCGGTGTGCTCGTCCTTGCCGGACTCGACCTTGCCGCCGGCATAGACGTCGCCGCGGACGCCGTGTTCGGGGGCGTAGAGGGCCACGAGCTTGACTTCGGGGGCCTCGAAGAGGATGTCGATGGTGGAGTGCAGCTGGCTGTCCACGCCGGAGGGGTTGGTGACCAGGCCGACGCGCTTGCCTTCCAGGCCGGCGAAATGGCGGTCGCGGAGGACTTCGATGCCGGGTTTGACGCGGGGGCCGGCGGCGGGGGCCTCCGGGGCGGCGGGGGCTTCAACGACGGGCGCTTCCGGTGCGACGGGCGCTGCAGGGGTGTTTTTGGCTGCGGGGGAGGAGCAGGCTACGAGGAGCAGCGCCGCCGCGCAAAGAAGGTGACGGTAATGGTGGCGAGACAACATATCATGACGACGATAAAGAATCCGACATAGCCGAGGGCTTCCTGCATCCAGCCGGCGAAGAGCCCCGGGATCATCATGGAGAGGGCCATGAAGGCGGTGCAGATGGCGTAGTGGGAGGTTTTGAAGGAGCCTTCGGAGAATTGCATCATATAGAGCATGTAGGCGGTGAAGCCGAAGCCGTAGCCGAACTGGTCGATGGCCACGAGGAGGTAGATGCTCCAGAGGGCGGTGGGCTGGACGGCGGCGAGGATGAGGTAGACGGCGCAGGGCAGGGCGAGGGCCATCGACATGGGCCACATCGATTTGCGGAGGCCGTGGCGGGCGGCGAAGAGGCCGCCGAGGATGCCGCCGACGGTGAGGGCGATGACGCCCACGGTGCCGTAGACGAGGCCGCTCTGGGCGGTGCTGAGGCCGAGGCCGCCGACCTCGACGGGATCCAGCAGGAACGGCGTCAGCATCTTGACGGAGAATGCCTCCGGCAGCCGGTACAGCAGCATGAACACGATCGCCAGCCACACGCCCGGCTTTTTAAAAAAGGTTACCCAGGCTTCTCCGAATTCCCTGAAAATCCGTTTGCCAGGAGATTCCGGGTCTTCGCTCGGAATGACTCCAGGGGAAGCGGTGTCGCCGTCCGGCGATTCAACTTTCGGGAGGAAGCGGGTGTGCCAGAGGGTGATGAGGGCGAAGAGGGCGGCGGAGGCGAGCAGGGTGACGGTCCAGGCGCGCGGGATGACGCCGAAGCGCTCCTCCAGCAGCCCCGCCAGCACCACGATGACGCCCTGCCCGAAGACCGACGCGATGCGGTAGAAGGTGCTGCGGATGCCCACGAAGGTGGCCTGCTGCTTCTGGTCCAGGGCCAGCATATAGAAACCGTCCGCGGCGATGTCGTGCGTGGCGGAAGCGAACGCGATGACGTAGAAGATGACCAGCGACCAGCCGAACACGTCCGGGCTGACGCTGAGCGCGAGCGCCGCGAAGCCCGCCGTGCACACCAGCTGCATCAGCACGATCCACCAGCGCTTGGTGCGGATCACGTCCACGAAGGGGCTCCACAGGGGCTTGATGACCCAGGGGAGATAGAGCAGGGAGGTGTACATCGCCAGGTCGCCGTTCGGCATGCCCAGGCGCTTGAACATCGTCACCGAGATGACGTTGACGATGAAATAGGGGATGCCCTCGGCGAAATAGAGCGTGGGCACCCACCACCAGGGGGAGAGCTGCTTATTCGACATCGGTACCGGGATAATAATGTTGGAGTATCTGCTTGTAATCGAAGCCCTTGACGGCCATCACGGCGGCGCCGATCTGGCACAGGCCCACGCCGTGGCCCCATCCGCGGCCGCGCAGGATCCAGGCGCCGCCGGGGTCGCGCTCCACCTCGAAGGCGGAGCTCTTGAGGTGCGAGCTGCTCAGGGCGCGGCGGATCTTCAGCTCCTTGCCCACCACCTCGGTGCGCTTGCTGCCCACGATGCGCAGGAACTTGATGCGCCCGGACGGGCCGCGCTCCACGGGCTCCAGCGCCCGGATCTCGCCGAAGTCGATGCCGGTGCGCTCGCGCACCAGGGCGGCGAGCTCGTCGGCGCCGTAGCGGACCGTCCAGTCGTGGAAGTCAAGGGTCTTCTGGTCGTAGTCGTTGAGGACCTGGGCGAGGATCTCGTCGTTCTCGCAGTCGCACCAGGGGTCGTCCACGCACTGCAGGTAGGGGTAGTCGACGTCTTCCCAGCAGGTGCTGAAGAGCTCGGTCTTGCCGCCGCAGCACTTGGAGTAGCGGGTGTCGCAGAGCTGGCCCTGATAGCGCAGCACCTGGCCCCAGGTCTCGTCGATGACCGTGCGGACGTTGTCGCCCACGGCCATCGTAAGTCCTTGATATCTTTGACAATGATCATCCGCGCACACGTCGAAGTTGTCGTGCGCGGAGTGGTCTTCCATTCGCGCCATCAGCCAGCTTCTGGAGATGACGGCGTGGGCCTTGAGCAGGTCCACGGAGGCGCTGGACTTCATCTCGGAGGAGATGACGCTCAGCAGGTAGTCCTCCATGCCCACGAGGTTCACCGCGCGGAGCTTGTCGCCCTCGACGATGAATTTCAGGCCGCCGGCGTACTTCAGCGTGCGTTTCTGCTGCCAGTGGAAGTCGATGCCGATCACGACGTCGTACAGGATGAAGGAGGGCTCGGCGAAGCGCGTGGAGCGCGTGATGGAGTCGAAGTAGAGCTCGTCGTAGAGCGCGCCGTTGTAGGCGATGCGGCCCTCGCTGTAGCGCACGCGCTGCGGGCCGGCGCCGTCCGAGATGATCTCGAAGCAGATCTCGTCGGCGGCCAGGATGCCCACGGCCACGGTGGGTTGCTTGCGCGTGAGGCGCCATTCGATCATCTCCTGCTCGTGGGCGGGGATGGTGACCTCGTCCAGGATGGCCTCCAGCAGCGCGGGCGTGGCTTTTTCGTAGTCCTCGCGGAAGGGGGTCACGAACACGCCCGCCATATCGGCGGCGCCGGGGCTGACGGTCAGGTGGTCGGGGCCCTCGGCGTCGAAGTGGTGGGAGCGCTTGGCGCTCCGGAGCACCACGAAGCAGCGCCATTCGTCGTCCTTGACGTAGGCGTACATATTGAATTTGGGCTCCGTCTCGTCCGGGCGGCGGTTGCAGCAGTCCAGTAGGCGGTAGAAGAGCTTGGTCAGCGACTTCGAGGTCGTGGCCTTGAGGGCGTAGACGCCGCGGCAGTAGCCGGGGAAGCGGTACAGCGTCGCGTCCTTGACGGAGGCGAGGGGGGCGCCGGGGGCGTCCAGGAAGGCGTCCACGGCCTCCTCGAGGGGCATCTTGTGGCGCGGAGCGGCCTGGAAATGCAGGTGGTCGGGGGCGGAGGCGCCGCTGGCGGGGCCGTTGTAGAAGGCGGTGTAGTCGGGGTACTTCCGCGCGAAGTCCAGGATGTCGGGCATATGGTGCCAGATGGCCTGCGGGAGATGCTCGTCCCGGACGATGACCAGGTGGTCCCGGAAGATGGGAAAAGGATTCACCTGGACGTTGTAGGTGCGGCCTTTGCGGCCTTCGAACTTGATATGGTGCTGCTCCGGCGGGCGGTTCTTCTCGCAGAGGAAGCAGGGCCGCGCGGCGATGGCCTCGGGGGAGGTGTCGGCCGTGGAGGAGCCGACCCGCTCGGGGTTCCACTGGATGCTGCAGGGGAGCCCGAAGACGGTCATTTCGCGGGACTTGACGGCTTTCAGCGCCCGGAAGTTGGCCGCGGCGAGCGGCCACACGGAGAGCTGGTCTTTGATGAATTTGCGCAGTTCTTGCATCACAACAGGGCCAGGAGTGCGTTTTTGATTCGACGGAATTCGCCCTCGAAGTTAGGCGTGAGGATGCCCCGGCCCATCGCCTGCTCGATCTGCTCGACGGTCCAGAAACGGCCGCCGGCGAGCTCGTCGGGATCCGGCCGGATGGCGTATTCGCCCACGGTGGCGAAGACGTTCACGAGCTCGCGCTCGGCGGCGGATTCGAAGACGTAGTGGCAGAGCCCCTGGGGCAGGAAATCATGAAGCCCCAGCTCCTCGGCGGCCTCGCGGTAGAGGGCTTCGGAGATGTATTCCCCGTAGGCGACGTGGCCGCCGACGGCGGTGTCCCAATAGAGCGGGAGCAGGTCCTTGTCGGGGCCGCGCTGCTGGAGGTAGATCTCGCCGCTGCGGTTGATGATGTGCAGGTGGACGACGGGGTGGAGCGGCTTCTCGCCGCCGTGCGCGAATTCGCGGGTGATCTGCGCGGTCACGTTGCCGAGTTCGTCCACGACGGGGAGCATTTCGGCGGCTCTGCCGCGTTTGCAGCCTTTCAGCAGCGGGGCGGGGGAAACGGGGTAGATCAGTTCGACCATGGCGTCAGTAGTTGATGATGCGCAGCTGGTCCGGTGTGTAGAGGATGGAGTCGATGAAGTCGGGCGCGATGCGGGCCAGGACCATGAAGGCGATCAGGGCGACAATCAGCAGGGTGCCGAGGATGATCAGCAGCGTGCCCCAGACGGGCAGGCCGCGCTGTTCGGGTTCGCGCCAGTCCTCGCGAATCCAGTGGGGGACGGAGTCCGGCGCCAGGGGTTTGTGTTGCGGCTCGGGTTCGGCGGCGGGCTCCGGCTCGGCGTTTTCCGGTTCGAGTTCGGCTGGGACCTGGTCCGGGACGGACACCGGCGTCACCTCCTCCTGCGGCGTCGGCACCGGCACGTCGATGACGACCGGCTCCTCCTCGACCGCGTGGCTCTTCAGCGACACGGGCGTCAGGCCCACGCCTTCCGGGAAGATGTCCAGATCGGCGTCCGGCACGAAGAACAGGGCGTTCTCCCGCGTGGCGCGCAGGCGCCCCAGGCCGGGCAGGACGATGGTCTTGCGCTCCATGAGGATGGACTTCAGCTCGCTGAGGTACTGGGTCAGGTAGGCCGACGCGGCCTCGCGCGAGAGCTGGTTGGATTCGGCGTACAGGTCGATCAGCAGGGCGTCCTCCTGCCGGCTGGGGTAGAAGGAAAGGCGCCGGTAGGGGGGATTGATGGTGTAGCCCTTGTCGGAGAAGGTCGCCGGGACCATCTCGGCGACGAAGGTTCCGACGCCGGGCAGCCCCACCTGATCGTGGTCGACGATCAGTTCGCTGATCATCCGGGATAATAGATCGATATCCATACGCGTATTAGCTACAAATATAATCATTCTTTTTATCTTTGCGAAGATTTTTAACCGAAACGGAAATGAGAAAAGTTTTGTTTTTGCTGGTCCTGGCAGCCCTTTCTTTCGGGTTCTCCGCTCAGGCACAGAATAATGCGGAAGTGGTCAAGTCCGTGCGTGCCGCGTACGCCGCAGCCAAGGAGCAGATCAAACTGAGGCAGGGCGAGGACGGCGCGCCGCGCAACGACGCCGTCGTGACGATGCACTACAATGTCCCCGCCACCGGCGGACGCACGACCGTGGCGCACTGCTACTTCGATCTGGACACCGACGAGAACGGCGCGCACTACTATCCCTTCTTCATCACGCTGAAATACAACGTCGCCGCGCGCGAGTACTACGAGGAGTACCTCTACCATCCCGAGAGCGGCCGGCTGCTCTTCGCCTTCATCCAGCAGGACACCTACGAAGGCACCAAGAACGAGGAGCGCTACTACTACGACGACTTCGGTAAGCTCGCCTCCGCGAACATCAAGGGCGAGCGCACCATCGCCGACGCCGCGCTCGTCAGCCGCGCCGAGGACTACCGCGCCCTCATCCCGCACTTCCTGGACTTCCCGTACTAGGAGATTCCCGGTCAGGCCGGGAATGACGGGTGAAAAAAATGGCAAAATAATTTGCGCATTCAAGAATTTGCCGTATATTTGCAATCCCAAAACGCGAGTGGCGGGTAACAATCCTCCTTAGCTCAGTTGGTTAGAGCACCTGACTGTTAATCAGGGGGTCCTGGGTTCAAGTCCCCGAGGGGGAGCACAAAGGTCTCGGATTTCATCCGGGACCTTTTTCTTTTTGACGGATTTTCCCTAACTTTGAGCGTTAAACTATTGTTGGTATGAAGAAAACTGTCATCCTCGGGATGGCTGCGGCGCTTGTGCTCGCAGCCGCCTGCAACCCCTCGAACAAGGGCTTCAAGACGGAAACCCGCGACTACGCCGACTCCACTGCGCATTCGTACCTGACCATCAAGGCCGAGCTGCCGGTCGCCGCGACCGAAGGCACGACCGTGATGCGCCAGACCCTCGTGGACGTGATGGACAAGGCGCTCAGCCACATCGACAATTACGAACAGAAGCGTGCGTTCCCGCGCTTCGACGGCGACCCGGACGACACCGACGCCCTCTTCTCCTACTATGAGCAGCAGGCCCTCGCGTCCATCGGCGCCCTGTCGCAGGCCACCGTGGACGAGCGCGCCAAATACATCCTCGAATCCGACACCCTCTCCGACGCCGAGAAGCAGGCCTACCTCGACAACGCCCCCAAATGGGGCTTCGAGTTCAACCTGCAGAAGACCTGGGAGAACGACAAGATCGCCGTCTTCGACTCCCAGAACTACATCTATATGGCCGGCGCGCACGGCGGCATCATCGGCGACGGCCCGATGACCTTCGACAAGGAGAGCGGCATGCGCATCCGCGACTTCTTCGAGCCCGGCGCCGTGGCCGACATGCAGAAGCTGCTCCGCAGCGGCATGGAGAGCTACTTCGGCGAGCGCATGGCGGCCGTCGGTACGGAGCTGGAGGACCACCTGCAGCTCAAGGACGGCCTCATCCCGCTCCCGGAATGGTCCCCGCGCCCCTGCGAGGAAGGCCTGACCTTCATCTATCAGCAATATGAGGTGGCCGCCTACGCGGATGGCATGCCGGAATTCACCCTCTCCTACAAAGACGTCAAACCCTTCCTCCTCCCGGAGGCGAAAAAAGACCTGGGCCTGTGAAACGCATCGTAGTCAAAATCGGCACGAACGTGCTGACCCGCGCCGACGGCACCCTGGACGTCACGCGCGTATCCGCCCTGGTGGACCAGGTGGTGGGCCTGCGCAAAGCCGGCTGGGCCGTGGTGCTCGTCAGCTCCGGCGCCGTGGCCTGCGGCCGCACCGAACTTCGTCTGGACGAGGACCTGGACAGCGTGGAGCAGCGCCAGCTGTACTCCGCCGTGGGCCAGGTGCGCCTGATGGACCTCTACTACCGACTCTTCCGGGACTATGGCCTCCCCATCGGCCAGATCCTCACCACGAAGCATAACTTCGAGACCGAGCGCGAACGCGAAAACCAGCGCGCCTGCATGGAGGTGATGCTGGCGCACGGCGTCGTCCCCATCGTGAACGAGAACGACACCGTGAGCGTCACCGAGCTGATGTTCACCGACAACGACGAACTCTCCGGGCTCATCGCCGAAATGGTCGGCGCCCAGGCGCTCGTCCTCCTGAGCAACATCCCCGGCCTCTACGACCGCCATCCCGACGACCCGGACGCCCGCGTGATCCGCACCGTCCACTGCTCGGACGACCTGTCCGGCTGCATCCGCGAGGAGAAGAGCGCCTTCGGCCGCGGCGGCATGTTCTCCAAGTACAACACGGCGCGGCGCGTGGCCGCCGGCGGCATCCGCGTGCTGATCGCCGACGGCAAGCGCGAGCGCATCCTCCCGGACCTGCTTGAGCGCCCGGACCAGACCGTATTCACCGAATTCCTTCCCTAGAAAGATGAACCTTTTCGTAGCAGCCAAACGGGCGGCGTCGCAGGTGGCGCTGATTCCGGATGCGGCGCGCGCGGCGGCCCTGGAAGCCGTCGCCGACGCCATTGTCGCGCACAGCGCCGAACTCCTTGCCGCCAACGCGGAAGACCTCGCGCGGATGGACCCGCAGAACCCCCTCTACGACCGGCTCAAGCTGACCCCCGAGCGCCTCGAAAGCATCGCCTCCGACATGCGCAACGTGGCCGCGCTGCCCTCGCCGCTGGGCCTCACCCTCGAAGACCGCACCCTGCCCAACGGCCTGCGCCTGCGCAAGGTCAGCGTGCCCTTCGGCGTGATCGGCGTCATCTACGAGGCGCGCCCCAACGTGACCTTCGACGTCTTCTCGCTCTGCTTCAAGAGCGGCAACGTCTCCCTGCTCAAAGGCGGCAGCGACGCCGACGCGTCCAACCGCGCCGCCGTCGCCCTGATCCGGCGCGTCCTCGCCGAGCGGGGCCTGCCCGAAGAGGCCGTCACGCTGCTCCCGCCCACGCACGAAGCGGTGGGCGAGCTGCTGGGCGCCGTGGGCTACGTGGACCTCGTGATCCCGCGCGGCGGCCGGCGCCTCATCAACTACGTCCGCGACAACGCCAAGGTGCCCTGCATCGAGACGGGCGCCGGCGTGGTGAACACCTACTTCGATGCTGCAGGAGACCTGGAGATCGGACGGCGCATCGTGCTGAACGCCAAGACGCGCCGCGTGTCGGTGTGCAACGCCCTCGACTGCCTGATCGTGCACCGCGACCGCCTCGGCGTCCTGCCGGAACTGGTGGCCCCCCTGGCGGAGAAGAACGTCATCCTCTACGCCGACGAGGCGGCCTACGCGGCCCTGGAAGGCCGCTACCCGCTGCTGGAGCACGCCACCCCCGAATCCTTCGGCACCGAATATATGGACTATAAGATGGCCCTGCGCACCGTGGACTCGCTGGACGAGGCCATCGCCCACATCGGCCTCTACGGCTCCGGCCACAGCGAGAGCATCGTGACCGCCGACGCGGCCGCCGCGGACCGCTTCCGCGCCGAGGTGGACGCCGCCTGCGTCTACGTGAACGCCCCGACGAGCTTCACCGACGGCGCCCAGTTCGGCCTCGGCGCCGAGATCGGCATCAGCACCCAGAAACTCGGCGCCCGCGGCCCGATGGGCCTGCGCGAAATCACCACCTACAAGTGGCTCATCGACGGCAACGGCCAGGTGCGCCCTTGACATTCCGGCATAATATTCGTATCTTGTGCCTCCCAAACTGAAACATCCAACCACTAATATGAAAAAGACCCTCTTCGTAACCCTGCTGCTGGCCTTGAGCGTCAGCCTCGGTGCCCAGGACATCGTCCGCCTCCTGGCGGAGTGCCCCGACCGCGCCACCTGCAACATGCATTCTTACGAGTTCGACCCGATCTTCGACTCTCCCGTCCCCGACGGCTTCCAGCCGTTCTACATCACGCACTACGGCCGCCACGGCTCCCGCTACGAGCAGAACTCCACCTTCGCCCGCAACTGCGAGGGCGCCTTCGCCGTTCTGGACTCGCTGCGCCTGCTGACCGATGAGGGCAAGGCCCTGCGCGACGACGTGGAGGCCATCGTGGCCGCCCACAAGGGCATGGAAGGCTCGCTGTCGCCGCGCGGCGCCCGGGAGCAACGGACCCTCGCCGCCCGCATGGCAGAGCGTTACCCGACGGTCTTCACCGACCCGGCGCGCCAGGAAGTGGACTGCTTCTCCAGCACCAGCTTCCGCGTGATCATGAGTATGACCAACTTCACCTATAGCCTCAAGGAGAAGTTCCCCGGCCAGCAGTTCACCTTCACCAGCGCCGAGAAATTCATGGCTTACATCAACCCCAGCCTGAGCGTCCGCAAGCCCGGCGAGCCCGTCCCGCCGCGTCCTTCGTTCCCGGCCGGCGGCATGCGCCCCGCGGCCCCCGCGCCTTTCGGCCCGGCCCCCGGCGTTCCCGGCTATGACTTTACCCGCTTCCTGAAGCCGCTCTTCACCGATATGGACAAGGCGCTGCGCATCATCGGCAACCCCGAGCCGTTCGTCCGCGCCATCTTCACCACCGCCGGCCTCTGCCAGCTGGTGGACTTCCTCGGCATCGACATCTACCACCACTTCACCCCGGAGGAGCTCGCCTATCTCTGGGAGCACGGCAACAACAACATCTACCGCATGTGGGGCGGCGGCCTCGAGACCGGCGACGCCAACCGCTACGCCATCCGCCCGCTGCTGCAGGACTTCATCGACAAGGCTGACGCCGCCCTGCAGCCCGGCAGCCACCGCGCCGCCGACCTGCGCTTCGGCCACGACACCTCCATCCTGCCGCTCTTCGCCCTGCTGGACATCGACGACCTGCAGCACCGCCACTTCTCCTTCAACGACGCCGCCAAGAACAACTGGTACGCCTTCTTCCAGGTCCCCATGGCCTGCAACATCCAGATGATCTTCTACCGCAACGCCAAGGACGAGGTCCTCGCGAAGATCCTCTATAACGAGAAGGAAGTCCTCCTGTCGGGCATCGAGCCCGTCTCCGGCCCGTACTACCGCTGGCCGGAGCTGCGCGCGCACTTCGTGGCGCTCATCGACAAGGCCACCAGAACCTGGGAAGATCAGTAGGCCGTGAAGCAGATCGTTCGGATCGTACTGGCGTCGGCCCTGTGCCTGGCCTGCCTGGGCTGCTCCGCCCGCGTGAAGCAGTACAAGCTGGAAGTCGTGAAGGAATACCCCCACGACACGGGCGCCTACACGCAGGGCCTCTTCTTCGACGGCGGCCGCTTCTACGAGAGCACGGGCCAGTTCGGCGAATCCTCGTTCCGCGAGGTGGAGCTCGCCACCGGCAAGGTGCTCTCGCAGATGAACTTCCAGGAGAAGTACTTCGGCGAAGGCTCCGTGATGCTGGGCGGCAAGCTCTTCATCCTGACCTGGCTGAACAAGGTCGCCTTCGTCTACGACGCCAAGACGCTCGCCTATGAACAGACTTATTCCTATCCCCGCGAGGGCTGGGGGCTGACCACGGACGGCAAGTCCCTGATCGCCTCCGACGGTTCCTCGCGGCTGTATTTCCTGACCCCTGAGTTCAAGCAGGAGCGCTACGTGGACGTCAAGATGGACGGCCGCCCCGTGCGCAACCTCAACGAGCTGGAATACATCGACGGCAAGGTCTGGGCGAACATCTATATGACCGACATGATCGTCATCATCAACCCTGCCGACGGCACCGTGGAGGCCAGCATCGACTGCTCCGGGCTGCTGCCGCGCAAGCTGCGCACGGCCCGCACGGACGTGCTCAACGGCATCGCCCGCGACCCCGCTACGGGCAAGATTTACCTGACCGGAAAGTACTGGCCGCGCCTCTACGAGGTGCGGCTGGTGCCCGCGAAATAACACTGAAATGATATGAAAAAGACCTTCTTCGCGCTGCTGTCTGCGGCGCTCCTTGCCGTGATGCCGGCGCTCGCCGGCGACCTGAAGTTCTCCTCGCTGCTGGGCGACAATATGGTGCTCCAGCAGCAGACCGACGCCCGCATCTGGGGCACCGCCGCCAAGGGCGCGACCGTGCGCGTGAGCGCCTCCTGGCTGAGCGAGGCCGTGTCCGCGAAGGCGGACGCCAAGGGCCGCTGGGAGCTGACGCTGCCCACGCCCGCGGCCACTTTCGAGCCGCAGACCATCACCGCCGAGAGCGGCGCCGAGCGCATCCAGGCCTCGAACGTGCTCATCGGCGAGGTGTGGTTCTGCTCCGGCCAGAGCAACATGGAGATGACGCTCGGCGGCGGCATGGGCACGCCGGTGGAGGGCGCGCTGGACGAGATCGCGATGGCGCGCCGCTACAAGGGCGTGCGCTACCTGGCGGTGAAGAAGGACCGCGCCACCGAGCCCAAGGAGGACGCCGAGGGCGTCTGGGAGGAGAGCAACCCCAACACCGTGTCGCGCTTCAGCGCCGTGGGCTGGTTCTTCGCCACGCGCCTGTCGGACGCGCTGGATGTGCCCGTGGGCATCATCAACGCCAGCTGGGGCGGCTCCGTGATCGAGGCCTGGATGAGCAGGGAGCTGCTCGCCGGCTGCCCCGATGTGGACCTTTCCAAGGCCTCCGACCCGCAGACCAACGACATGTACAAGCCGATGATCATGTACAACGCGATGTTCAAGCCCGCGAGCCGCTACACCGTGGCTGGCGTGATCTGGTACCAGGGCGAGTCGAACATCAGCATCGCCTGCTACGAGTACGCCGACCGCCTCACGGCGATGGCCGCGCAGTGGCGCAAAGACTTCGGACGCGGGGACATTCCCTTCCTGATCGTCGAGCTGCCGCCTTACGATTACTATGACGGCCAGTACGGCCTGCAGGACGGCCACGGACCCATCGTGCGCGAGCAGCAGTTCCTGGCCTCGCAGCGCATCCCCAACGCCGCCATCATCGGCACCAACGACCTCGCCTACGACTACGAGCGCACGCAGGTGCACCCCTCGCAGAAGCGACAGGTGGGCGAACGTTTATGTTACATGGCCCTGAACAAGGCCTACGGCTACAGCGCCGTGCCCGCCCTGAACCCGTGCTTCAAGACGATGCGCGTGGAGGGCGGCCAGGTGATCGTGTCGTTCGACAACGCCCGCGCCGGCTTCCTGGGTGTGGACGAGATCCGCGGCTTCGAGATCGCCGGCAAGGGCGGGGGATTCCACCCGGCCCAGGCCGAGGTGCGCATGTCCTGGCCCGGCGGCATGACGGTCGTGCTGTCCACCCCCGCCGTCCCCGAGCCCGTCTCCGTGCGCTACTGCTACAAGGACTTCGAGGTCGGCACCCTCAAGGGCGCCAACGGCCTCCCGCTCATCCCCTTCAGCGCCACCCTCCCGGAGGAAAAAAGATTTCCATAGTGTCAAGAGTTGACACAACGGGGATGTACCTTTGCCATCGGAAACATAAAGAACAAAGGTATGCCACAGATGAATTTTACCCCTGCAGTTGCTGCTGAAGTACTGGCCCTGATCGACGACCTGGGCCTCGTATTCACCGGAGTAACCGAATCCCCCGACGATAACAACGCTTAAAGAAATCCCCTGGTTCGCCCACCTTCTCCTGCACCCCTGCGAACCGGGGGTTTTCTATTCCAGGTACCCGTCGGTATCCGCATCCAGGACGTCGTCCCAGTAGTAGTGATCCGTCAGGTCCGCGTCGCGGTGATTGTTGTGGAACTGCTGCATATCCTCCGACACCCGCCGGGCCTCGTCGTTCACATCGAACTCCCCGCGATGCCCGATGAAATCGTCACTGATCTGCCCGCCTTTCCACACATCGTCCAGCCAGCTCCTCCCGCCCCATAGCCCGGAACCGCTCCTGCCGGAGGCCCCGACATCGACAAACCCTCCCTGCCGGACCGGCGGCAAATGCGACGGCCGTGCACCCGGGAACAGCAGATGAAAGAGCAGCAGCCCCGGAATCATATGCGCCAGCATACTCAGCAGGAACGAGACGCCCCACTCCCAGAAAACGGACGGCCCGAACGCTCCCGTCCTCCCGGACACCACCCACTCGCACATCCCGTACGGCAACAGCAACAGCGACGGCACGAACAGCGCCGCCATCAGGATGGCCCAGAAATCCCGCGTCCGCGGGTAAATCTTGTACATGCACAGCAGAATCAGCCCCTGCACCATCCCGGCGAATAATACCCACGAGAGTTTCCAGAATAGGCGCGTCGCCACCATCGGCATCTGCCAGTCGAACACCGCCAGCACTACCAGCAGCGGCCACACCCACGCGAAGACTATCCAGCCGTAGAAGGAACGGGGATGGGCAGGTGCGGTTATCGGGGGTGTGGGTGCCATGGTGAAATCGTTTTATTCGGCGACAAAGATATAACGCAACATTGTCAATTTCTGACAAATGGCAAGAAAACAGAGAAAAATGTGCATTGTGTCAAAACCTGTCACATTGCATGTTTTTCTTTGTGCCCGGAAACCAATCCACATAGCCTATGACATTCATCCTGGTCTACTTGCTTTGCGCAATTTCGTTCATTCCGGAAATCTTTAACGAGAAACGGAGGTGATTACCGATACAGAAAGAGCCCGCCGCTTCATCTCGGAGCAGGAATGGATATTCGCCAAGACGATGGCGGATATTCCTCATTTCTATTGCTTGAAGATGTATTGCGGTGATCCTGCTGAATTCCTCTGGTTCGCCCAATATCTCCTGCAACACAGCGAACCAGGGTTTTTCTATTGCACTGCCTACCAGTATTTCCACCTTGACGGCTGGAAGTACTGGATCATGGACTCGACCCCGGAATCTTGCGACCTGATTAATCGGGCGAGGTTCGGGTGATAATATGATTCGAGTAAGCTTAATTTTTATTAAGTTTACTCATTTGGTTTTATGGTTGACGAAAAATGTTAAATTTGTAATTTATAGATAGTATATCTTTGACAAGATACACCGATTCCATGTAATATTGGTTTTGTATATGCAAAATAGTAAAAAATACCCCTATTTGAATGTGATTGACTCCCAAGCTTTGTTTGATGAATGTGAAAAGAATGGGACGAAGGACTCGTTGTCTATTTTGACCCAGTTCCTACATAATTCAAAGTATGCCTCAAAGGAGACAAAGAAGACCGCTTTGGATTTCATTTCGGATTCAATCTTCAAAGACAAAAAAGAGGAATCAGTTCTTCGGGATGATCCTCTCGAACTCTATTTTAAGGAGTTCTTTGACGTTCCGTTCCCGGAGCCGGAAAAGCCCAAATTCACATTCATTGACCTCTTTGCCGGAATGGGTGGATTCCGTCTGGCAATGCAGTCGCAGGGGGGTAAGTGTATCTTCTCATCAGAGTGGAACCAGTATGCGCAGAAGACTTATATGGCTAACTTCGGTGACATGCCGTTTGGCGATATCACCAAGGAGGAAACAAAGTCCTATATCCCGGAACACTTCGATGTTCTTTGCGCCGGTTTCCCATGCCAGCCCTTTTCTATCGCTGGAGTGTCCAAGAAGAACAGCCTTGGCCGTGAGACGGGCTTCAAAGATAAGACTCAGGGAACCCTGTTCTTTGATGTTGCAGACATCATCAGCCGACATCGTCCGAAAGCATTCTATCTGGAGAACGTGAAGAATCTGGTATCTCACGACAGAGGGCGCACATTCAAGGTGATTACCGAGACACTTGATGAACTTGACTATAGTATCCATTACGAGGTTCTTGACGGCAAATCTTTCGTTCCACAGCATCGTGAAAGGATTATGATTGTTGGATACGACCGCAGAATCTACGGCGGGAAAGAGAAATTCGAGTTCCCTAAATTGGGCGAACCCGTGAACTGCATTGGTGACATACTGGAGCAGAATGTGCCGGCAAAATACACTTTGTCCGATAAACTCTGGGGTTACCTTCAGAACTATGCCCAGAAGCATAAAGAAAAGGGTAACGGTTTTGGCTATGGACTCGTTGATCTCAACGGCATAACAAGAACTCTGAGTGCCCGCTATTATAAGGACGGATCTGAGATTCTGATTCCCCAAGGCGATGGAGTGAACCCACGCCGCCTTACCCCGCGTGAATGCGCACGATTGATGGGATATCCTGATGAGTACATCATCAATGCTGTGTCAGAAGTACAGGCCTATCGTCAGTGTGGTAACTCAGTGATTGTCCCTCTGATTACGGCCGTTGCAGAGCAGCTGGTCAAAACAATGAAGAAGAAAGTATGACAGAGTATTTCGACCTCGCAGTTTCCCAGGTGAACAGTGCTGAAATGGCATTTTGTCGTTTCATCACTGCTAACGATGTAAATCTGACCTCTCACCAGTGCGGCTTCTACGTACCCAAAGAAGCTCAGGAACTCTTATTTGAAGAGCCCGGAGAAAGGGGAAGCAACAAGGAGAAGTTTGTCAAGATAAGATGGCAGGATGACTTTGAAACCGACAGCCGTTTTATCTATTATGGAACGGGCACGAGGAACGAGTATCGTATTACGCGTTTCGGGCACGGGTTCCCTTTCCTGACAGAAGAATATGTCGGCAGCCTTCTCATCATATGCAAAATGGGAAGGACTGATTACAGCGGCATCGTTCTCGAGCATGACGAGGATATAGACGAGTTTTTTTCTCTTTACAACCTCCAGACGGACAAGACTAACCACCTGATTAACAAGAATGTACTGGCTTCTCCTGACGAACGCCTGGACAGCCTTTTCCGCCAGGTAGTGGAAATGTGCGAGTATTTTCCGGACACCGTTATGATGTCCAAACTTGCCAGAGATCTGTTCAATGGTAACTTTGCAATATCTGATGCGGATGTAAACCAGGAACCGGACAAGATTCTTTTGAAATGGATTGATACTGAGTATAAGCTTTTCCACTATTTTGAGGAACGTTTTTATCAGCCCATCTATTCCTCACCGTTTAAGGACTGCCAGTCACTCATAGATTTCTCCAATGAGATTCTGAATCGAAGGAAATCACGTGCTGGCAAATCCCTTGAGCACCACCTTTCCAGAATTTTTACTACTGCTCAGTTAAGGTTTGATGAACAAAAGGTGACAGAAGGGAACAAGAAACCTGACTTCATTTTTCCAGGCATCGTTGAATATCACGATTTCCTGTTTCCGGCTGACGATCTGGTCTTCCTTGGCGCAAAAACGACATGTAAAGACCGTTGGCGTCAAGTCCTGACAGAGGCCGACAGGATTGAGACAAAGTATTTGTTTACACTTCAACAGGGAGTGTCATCCGCGCAATTACGTGAAATGAAGCAGTCCAACCTGATCCTAGTTGTCCCTGCAGCGAATAAGACCTGTTTCGATCCTGCATTTGAATCTGACCTGTTCTCGCTTGGCGAGTTCATCAAGATGGTTAAAGTCAAACAGCATATAGCATAATGCCTAAACTTGTAGAAAATACACCAGAAGCTGGCAGCCTTGTCGGTTCAATGCGCTCAATGGGCTACTCATTTGAGTCAGCGGTGGCCGATATCATTGACAACAGCGTTACTGCAGGTAGTTCAGAAATCCGGATATTATTCCCTAGTGACCCATCTCACTGTTATGTGGCCGTGTTGGACAACGGATGTGGCATGTCCAACAAGGAACTGCATACCGCAATGCGCTACGGCAGCACAGCGAGCGAAGAAGACCGTGCTGAAAATGATCTCGGTCGCTTTGGTCTGGGAATGAAGGCTGCATCTCTCTCTCAGTGCCGTGTAATGACTGTTGTCAGCAAAAAGAAAGGTCGTTTGTCAGCATATCAATGGGATTACAACAAGATTAAGGGACAGAGAAAATGGTTGATGCTGGAGTATTCCATTGACGAGTTGAAGAAACTCCCGCACCTTGATGAACTGAAGGCACTTTCCCATGGCACTCTGGTGGTATGGCAGGATTTTGACATTATCTCCAAGGCAAGCAGTGGTCAGGTTTTCACTACGCTGACCGAATACAAGGCCAAGATGATAGACTATGTGGGGCTAATCTTCCACCGTTTTATAAGTGCCAGGAAGCCCGCTAAGATTGATTTCTACATCAATAAACATAAGGTCGAAGCGCTTGATCCATTCCTCGAAGGCCATCCGAAGACGAATGCCCGTCGGGAAATAGATCTTGCAGTCAAGGATAAGGACGGCATTGAACGGCATATTAAAGCTCAGCCCTTCATTCTGCCATATATCAAAGATCTGAGCGAAAAAGACATAAAGAAGATTGGCGGAGTTGAAAATATGAGAACCCGCCAAGGTTACTACATCTATAGAAACAATCGTCTGATTATCTGGGGTAAATGGTTTGGCCAGCCGCGAAGTGAACTGACTAAGAATGCCCGTGTGAGAGTAGATATCCCTAACACTCTGGATGATGTCTGGGGCATCGACGTGAAGAAACAAAACGCAACGATACCTCCAGTCATTCGTAACCAGTTGAAGAGGGCGGTGGATGAAGCCATGAACATTTCAATCAGGCAACAAACACACCGCGGACGCAGAGAGAATCCGGATGACAAGATTTCATTCGTCTGGAACAGAATTGAGGATCGGGAGAATCATTGTTATTACGAGATTAACAAAGAGTCAGAGCTGTTCAAATTTGTCCGGAGCAAAATCGATGACCAGAGTTTCTCGTATGTGGAAATGCTTCTGGAAGAACTCGAGCAGAAACTGCCTCTTCATCAAATGTATCTTGATGAGTCTAACAATATCGTTGATGAGAAGCAGGTTGAAGACCGGGATGGAGAACTGTTCCAGAAAGCCATCATGCTGGTGGACTCCATCAGGGAGATTAGTGGCAAGACGCCCAAGAGTATCATAGATCGTATTCTGGAGACAGAGGAAAGTTTCTCAGGCAACAGTAAATTGAAGAAACAGCTTTACGCACATTATAGTTTATGACAGATCAATCAGTTCTTGACAGTTTGCTCTCGCAAATCAAGTTAATGATTGACATCAAGAAAAAGCAGGGGTTGATTATTGAGGAGGATCAGCTTGATGATATCATTGATAAGACTGCGTCGTATTCGGATATCACCCTGGAGGATTTTGAGCGGGAAAGAATAAAAGGTGCTATTGAGTATTATACCCAGATTCGCCACACAGAAGATCAGGTTATCTATGATGACTATGAGGAATCAAGGGACTGGTACAGCAATCTGGAAGACAAGAACGGGTGGTTCTGGACGCGCTATAAAGACTATCTGCGCAGGACGGGCGATTTAGACCCGGTCAGTATCAATAAACTGGAATCCGAGACGCTCATCAAACTGATGAACTGCCTTGGCAATCCAAACGATAAGATCAAAGGTAAAAGGCTGCGCCGAGGTCTCGTTATCGGTGATGTCCAGTCGGGAAAAACGGCAACCTACATTGGTCTTGTCTGCAAAGCGGCCGATGCTGGCTATAAAGTTGTAATTCTTCTAACAGGCATAACGGAAACGCTCCGTCAGCAGACTCAGGAAAGAGTAGAGGAAGGCATTCTGGGCTACACTATAAGGAGTTTCGGACGTGGAAAGAACCGGTACAAATCATCCTCAAGGGTCGGCGTCGGACTTGATAATATGGAACTCAAGGCATCTGCCTTTACATCTTATGAGGATGATTTTAAGGGTGATGTTGACCAGGTTACCATGTCGCTCAAATCCCACGATTCACTGGTTCTTTTCGTTGTAAAGAAGAATGTCGCAGTCCTCAATAAGCTATATAAGTGGCTGACAGATTACAACAAGGATATGCTGGACGATTTAATCCACGCTCCCATGTTGCTTATCGATGATGAAGCGGATAATGCCTCTGTCAATACAAGCAAGGATAAGCTTGATCCGACCAAAACTAATAAGGTCATCCGACAGATTTGTAATTCGTTCAATAATGCGACTTATGTAGGTTTCACGGCCACTCCGTTCGCTAACGTTTTCATTGACCCGGACACTACGGAAGAGATGAAAAACGCGGATTTGTTCCCTGAGAACTTCATCTATGTTCTTCCTACGCCGTCATCATACATTGGCGCCAAGGAAATATTCTATCCATACGGCCGTTGTTATGACAGTATCAAGTTCATTGAAGATATTGTTGAACCTACCCGGGAAGAAATCAAGCAGGACCCGAATAAAGATACACGTCCGTTATACTATAAACACACCAAGGAATGGCATGGTACCTTCCCGGATTCTTTGTGTGATTCAATTAGATGTTTCTATCTTGCAAACGTTATACGAGACCTGCGTGGTGATGTGTCCCAGCCGAGGACTATGATGATCAATGTCTCCCGCTTTGTTAAGGTCCATGGATACATTAAAGAGTGGGTTCAGAACTTGTACTCACGGGATATTAATGAGATCGTTACTAATTTTGATGTCAGCGAGAAGGAGAACTCCCGAAATCTGTTCTGGCAGGAGTTATCTCAGCTATTCGACAAGCATTATTCCCATTGCGGCATATCCAAGTCAAGGGTTTTAACGAAAGATAATCTTCTCCGTGCTATTGAGCCGATTCAGATTGTCGGAATCAACAGCAGAAAAGAATCTGGCTCCCTCGATTACAAGTCCAATCCATCTCTCAGAGCAATCGCTATAGGTGGTTTGTCGCTATCGCGAGGCTTGACATTAAAAGGCCTGATGACGAGTTATTTCTATCGAAATACCGCCACTTTTGATGTCTTAATGCAGATGGGGCGCTGGTTTGGCTACCGACGGGGTTATGACGATATCTTCCAGATCTGGACAAGCCACGAAAGTGCCGAATGGTACATGGATATATCTGTTGCTACGGAGGAACTTAAGGATGATCTGAAGAAGATGTTCCTCGATAAGATGACCCCTAAGGAGTTTGGTATTAAAGTCAGGGATATCAGCGAAGAGTTACAGATTACGTCTTCTAACAAGATGAGGAGTGCCTTTACTCATTATGAAACAGTTGTTTTCTGGGGTGGGTTATTTGAGACTCCGTATGCAAATTTGATTGTTCAAAACAACACTGATAATCTTGTTGAGACAAAAAAATTCCTGCAGAAGCTTGATAATGAAGGAGCGCTTAAGAGCCAGAAAGGTCTGTACGGAACGGTACATTTCGAAAAGATCCCGTACAACTATATAGCCAACTTGCTTTCTTCCATAAAAGTATCCTTGAAGAATATCAAGTTCGATATTGAGCACATCCAGGAGTTTATTGCCGATGAGTGCGGTGGGAAATTAAAAGAGTGGGATGTAAACATCTATGCTGGTGATGGGAAAGAACCCTATCCGTTGACGACTAAAACCTCTATTTTCCCCATGATGCGTACTCTGCATTTGAAGGGGAATCATATCGCGTTTACCAACAAAGCGGTTCTTGGCAGTCCTTCTGACGGAAAACTAGGGTTAAGTCCAGACCAGTTGAAAGACGCAGAGATAGGGTATGAAAATGATCATGATGGCAAAAGACCGGAGAAGCAGTTCCCTGGTTCAACATGGTTCCGGTATGTTGAAGACCGCAGGCCGTGCCTGATGATATACTTTGTTATGCCGGTAGATGTTGATCCGGCAAAAGTTGACAAGAATGATCCTAAGGCACTGGAAACGATTAAGGATCGTCTTGTAGCTTATAAGAATGAACTGGGTGAAGAGCCAATGGTTGCGTTTGGGGTTGGATTCCCCAAAAATGACAATCAATTGTTTGCGGCCAAAACATACAAGGTAAATAAAGTATATTACAAACAGTTGCTTGAAGACGCAGGCGAGGAGGACGACGACTTATGAATTCTATAACTGAACTTTTGAAGCAGGACTTTGCTCCCGGGTGCTATATTCTTGTTGATGACAAGCATCCTCTCAAATTGTACATTGGCGCTGACGAAGCGGGGAATTATTCCCTTGAGTACAGAGGCGTTTATAAGCCCGCAGCCATAAAGCCATCAAGTGTGCTTGGAATAAAGCATTACCCCAAGAGTGGTTATACGTGTTTCGTAATCTCCCTGCTGGACCATTCCATGCTGGATACCTTTGGTGTATTCATTAATGACCTTGTAGATGCTACCCGGAATGCATTGGACGACAAGACCGGCTATCAGATGATCACCAACCGGTATTACGCCTGGAGGAAGATGTTCTACCAGAAGAATCGTCTTCTTGATGAAAAAGAGATTATGGGTCTGATGGGAGAACTCTTGTACCTTAGGGACAATATTATCCCTCTTTGTGGTAGCCTGCGGGCTCTCGCATCATGGAGCGGCCAAGAGAAGACAAAAAAGGATTTCTCTTTGGATCATACATGGTACGAAGTCAAGACCATTCACTATGGTAAGGAATCTGTCCGTATTTCGTCACTCGAGCAGTTGGATAGCAATGTTGAAGGGCACTTGATTGTTTATCAACTGGAGAGGATGAGTCAGGCATTTGATGGTTTGCGGCTGAATTCTCTTTGCCGGAGCATCCTGAAAACCCTTGACAGCGATGAGGCCAGAGACATTTTCCTTGAAAAACTGGCGAATGCCGGCTTTACCTTCGAAAGTGTGTATGACGAGTATGTCTATGAGATAAAATTGCTTGACGCATACACGGTTGCAGAAGAGTTTCCCAAGTTGAAGAAAGAGGCCATACCTGAAGGCATTTCAAAGGTCCAGTACGATCTTCTTCTTGCGACAATAGTTCAATTTAAGGAGTACTAATATGGATATTAACGAATACAGAGGTGAGTTTCTGGAGCGAATCAGGTTCCAGGCAGAGCATAACAGCTCTGACGCTCAAAGTCAGTTCCTTGACACCATTCTTGAAAAGCTGGAAGAGTGTGGCGAGCTCAACGATCCGTATCCATATGAGTGCAATATGTACGGGACGCGTGGGCGTAAACTTGCTTTCGATGCTTACGCCTATGATGAAGCCGACAGTTCTATCGTACTGCTCATTAGCGATTTCTACAATGATGAGAATAAGGTTTCATTGAGTAATCAAAGGATTGAGGACTTGTCCAAAGCAATGAGAAACTTCATCATTGAGGCTTATTCCGGGGAAATCAGGAAGTATTGTGATGATTCTGACTTCATTATAGACATTGCGAAGGAATTCAAACGTCGTATTGGTAAGAGTAAGTATGACACGGAGATCCTCAAATTCAAGTTCTTCCTTGTGACGAATGCAGAGATGAGTGAGAGGGTAAAGACCCTTAAGCAGGAAGAGCTTCTTGAGCGTCCCGTTGAATTGAATGTATGGGATCTTGGACGTTTCTACCAGCAGGAAACATCCCAGATTTCAGAGGTGATCACCATCGATACAGCCAAATATAACTTGCCCGAGGGTATTCAGTGCCTCAAAGCCAATATCGCGGATTATGGCGATTATGATGCTTATCTTGCCATTGTTCCGGGTAAATTCCTCGCTGACATTTATCTCGACAAAGGTAGCCGCCTTCTTGAAGGAAACGTGCGCTCATTCCTCAGTGCCAGAGGAAAGGTAAACAGCAAAATCAGGGAGACAATCAACTCTACTGCGAAAAGACACAATTTCTTCATTTACAATAACGGTATTGCCGTAGTGGCGAACCGCATACAATTGTCAAAAGACGGAACAAGGCTCCTGTCATTTGAGGATTTCCAGATAATCAATGGAGGACAGACAACAGCGTCACTTGCCAACTCTTTCATTAAGAAGGAGTCCGACTTAAAAGACATCTTTGTCCCCATGAAGTTGACAGTTCTCAATATGGCCGAGGAGAAGAGTGAAGAAGAGCAAGACAAATATAACGAGATGACCAAGGAAATTTCGAAGTGCGCCAACAGCCAGAATGCAGTCTCCGAGGCAGACTTCTTCTCTACTCATCCTTTCCATGTCCAGATGGAGAAAATGTCCCAGAAGTATCCTGCACCTCCTGTGGACGGTAAGCCTTACCAGACAATCTGGTACTATGAAAGGTCCCGTGGCCGTTGGGAGCAGGAGCAGATGAAGATGACACCAGCGCAGAGAGATAAGTTCAAAAGAATTCATCCCTCCAATCAAGTCATCAAGAAAGAGAAGCTTGCCAAGTGTCTCAATGCGGTATTCATGAATCCTCATTCTGTTAGTGCGGGTTCTGCCAACAACATGAAGGCATTTGCTGGAATAGTTGATGACATCTGGGCAAAATCCCAGGACAACATCAACGAATTCTTCTTCCACAAGGCCGTTGCTTCGGTTATCATGTTTGATACTGTGGATACGATGATCAATAAATCAGAATGGTATCAGAAGGGAGGTAACAAGGCGATGGTTACTCCGTACACCATTTCCAAGATTATCTCCATGGTGCCCAAAGGAAAGGATATCGATTGGGAGTATATCTGGAAGCGTCAGGCTTTACCTGATTCAATAGTGCGTCAGGTTGAGATTGTTTCACAGATTGCGGATGGGTTCCTCAATAACTCCGGTGGTATGATTGTCCGTGAATATGCTCGTAAAGTTGATACATGGAAGAAGTTCCGTGACGAGTGTGACATAGAAGCCACTGAGGATTTCCTTGATTCTCTGATCTCTACAGTCGAGAATAAAGAAGCCGAAAAGAGTGCAAAGAGGGCTCACAAGTTCAATAGCGAAATCGAGCTTTCCGTTCAGATGTTCAGCCTTGGATATCAGTATTGGATGCGCGTGTACAAAGACCTTGAAGCTAACAGGCTGGTCCCCGTAGGCGATTGTGAATTTGTGAAATCTATTGCCGGCTACATACAACGGTATAGTTTGCCATCCGCCGCCCAGTGCAAGAGGATGAAGAAGATCATCGACAAGGCGGAAGATGCTGGTTACATTATGCCGGAGAAATAATGGCAGACGTCCTAACACCTGCACAACGTCATTACAACATGACTCGTATCCGGTCAAAAGATACGGGTATTGAAAAGCAGGTAAGGTGCCAGCTTCATGCAGATGGCTTTCGATATCGACTAAACGTCAAAGATCTGCCTGGGAAGCCAGACATAGTGCTTCCCAAATACAAGACTGTGGTCTTTATTAATGGTTGTTTCTGGCATGGGCATCAAGGATGTAAGAATTTTGTCATCCCGAAAACAAACACGGGTTTCTGGATTACTAAGATTGAAGGCAATATAAAACGAGATAAAGAGAATTATCGCAGAATTGAACTTCTAGGCTGGAATGTCATTGTTGTCTGGGAGTGTTCTTTGAAGAAGAGCAGATTCCAAAAGACAATATCTATTTTGGAATCCTTCATCAAAGAGAATGGCGCTGCCTTAAAGGGGGCAGCACCAAATCGAAAAACTATTTAAGGTAGTATTAACTAAGGTAAGCATTCGGTGAACCCCGTCTAGGGATTACCTGCAAGAAGTCGTAGTTTTGCAAGTTTGGTCGGAGATTCTCCGACGGAGATGCAAGATTCTCCGATGAAGACCGGAGATTCTACAAGGTGGTCGGAGATTCTCCGAT
>JAGCYX010000113.1 GCA_017960585.1 Bacteroidales bacterium | reverse complement strand
TACGCCTGCTCCCCGGAGGAATCCTCTTTTACGGCCGTGTTTACGGATATGAAGATTACGGAGTGCGCCTGGAAGGCCCACGACGGCCAGCAGCCGGATGAGGAGTAGCTGGTAAATTCCAATTTATCGGTGTAAAGCCTCAATGAATCGCTGGATTTCCAGCAGCCCTTCCAAGAGCCGGAGGTTCGAGATTCGGAGTGTTTGGTCTACGAAACAGAAAGTCAGCCTATCTGGCTGACTTTCTGTTTATGGCTGTCCCGTTCCGTTTATTAATTGAGATAAAGCTGCGGCGAGACAGCATCTAAGTGCTTCTCAGCTCAATGGACTTATGTGAGAGGAGTTCGAAAAAGCCGGGCTTACAAGAATCTGACAAGGGCAGTTGCTCTCCTCCTACCAGGACTTTGCCCCCCTTAAGGCCGCAGACTTTGTCGATGGCTACCACATAGGAGCGATGGATGCGGCAGAAACGGTCGAAAGGAAGCGATTTTTCCAAGGACTTGAGGGTCATGAGGACCATCAGCTTCTCGCCGTTTGTCTTGAAAATGTTGATGTAATCACCGTCTCCCTTGACATACAGGATGTCATCCAAGCGCACCGGAGTCTTCACCAGGTCCACCTTCACGGTGATGGATTCAGGCGCGGTTCCAGACTGACGCATAGCAACCATCTGTCCTTTCAGCGCATCGACATCCTTTACCAGCGCAAGCCTGCCATTTTCCGCCTCGTTGTACTTGAACGCCGCTCTCCGCCATTCATCGGAGAAGGCGACGGCCAGGGCGATCAGGACCGTCACGATGGCCAAAACGGCCAGCATCACCCGCTGGGAAATCATCACCCCGAATCCCAGGAATTCCGAGACGGAAATGTCCCCGTCCGGAATGGGGATAAGACCCGTGAACTCCACGGCAGCGGTCAAAATGACGATAGTGAGGAGAATCAGCAAAGCACTCCATCCCAGGAAAGCCCATTTGCGGCCACGGATCAGGTATTTGTCGATGAGCCAGCAGCGGTGGGCCAGGTAAAGACCGGCGTAGACCAGGATGATGAGTGCATACAGCGCCAGGGACCACCAGGGCATGACAATTCCTCCCAGAAGATAAGGGAGCAGCGTGGGAACCACCAGCAGGGCCAGCAGGATGCCTAGGAAGAGAATGATCCGTTTGCGTGACATGACATGCAAAGGTAATCATTTCAGAACGAAAAGCCCATATTGATGTAGACGCCCATCGTCCCGTCCTGCGGGTTGGTGGGCCTGCCAAGTTCGATGGCGACGAGGAAATTCTTGTTCATTGAGAACCAGACACCTCCGCCCACGCTGCTGTGGAGCCGCTCTTTCATGGCGATGGTGCTATCGAAGATGCTGGCATAGGGGCCGACGATCTCGCCTCCCAAGACTTTTGAGATGTTTTCCGCGCCAAAGGTCGATTGTTCCGCGAACTTATTTGTTTGTATGACGGCTCCGGCATCGGCAAAGGCTACGAGGCCGAGCTCGAAGTCCTGTTTCACCGCCTTGAAGCGGGCGGCGCAAAGGCGCAGATCGGCGCTGGCCCAGGCTACGCCATTACCCATGATCCGGTTCCCGAAGGAACCCCGCATCGCAAAAGCCGGAAGGGCGTAGAAAGGAAGGGAACCTGCAGCCAGCCCCTTGTAGGCGAGCTGGTAAGCTAGCGTAAGACGGGATGGGAAGATGGGCACATAGTGGCGGAAATCGGCCGACAGGACCAGCGAACTCCGGACCCCCTCGGAAACGCTCATTCCGCCAGAAGCCGTGACGGTGGCAAAGATGCCCCGCTCCGGATTGGTCTCAAAGTCCCGTGTGTCATAGACAACACCGCCTTTGATTTCCATCCGGTGGCCCCACGTATCAGATTCCGGGATAAGTCCTGCAGCAACATACTGATGGAATATGGATTCCGTTCCGTCATATACGCGGAACGCCGTATCCGAATAACGCTGCCAGGAATAAGATGCCCCTCCAATCCAATTCAGGTTTTCGGCCAGGCGGCCCTGCATATCCAGTTTTGCGCTCAGAAGACGCTGATGGTTGGCATAGAAGGCGATTCCTTCCGTTCCATCGGCATTTTTACGGAGGTCCAGATCGGCATGGTAAGGCGAGACGGCGCCATTGAAGCCGTAGAAGCCGTAAAGGGGATTGTCCATATAGGAAAGGCTGGCAGTGACGCGCTTGCCGGGAATCAGGAATTTGGAATCGTAGTCGAAGGACACCTGTCTGGCCCCGCGGGAGTAGATGTTCACATTGGCCATGAACTTGTGCCGATAGTTCGGGTAGACGGTACCGTCGCCATAGTCATAGACTTGGGCCAGGGCACCTGCCGAGAAACCGAGGTCGTTATTGTAATAAAACGCCGGCATAAGCCCGAGGCTCCACCCGGACTTTGTGCTATCATTTCTTTCTTGAGCCGACGCAGTGATGCCGGCAAAGAGGATAGCAGTAACAAAAGTGACGGCGCGAATGTGTTTCATAATGCTTGCGTTTTGATTCCG
Source organism: Bacteroidales bacterium (assembly GCA_017960585.1). Lineage (GTDB taxonomy): Bacteria > Bacteroidota > Bacteroidia > Bacteroidales > UBA932 > Cryptobacteroides. Next base: position 9,951 of record JAGCYX010000113.1, on the reverse strand, counting down.
GGAGCAAAAGTACGTACTCGCAACTGTACCATAAAAAATAATCGGTGAATCGGCCGGTTTTGTCGATGAATGGGAATGACTAAATCAATCCCAACCATTTATGAAGGATTGTATTTGCAGCAGTCCTTCGATCAACGCGAGGTTCGAGATTCGGAGGGTTTGGTCTACTACGCTTGAAAAACCAGCCAAATCGGCTGGTTTTTCGCGTATGTAGCGGGGCAGGACGGCCGCATCTGGCGCAGGTGTGTTGATATCCTGTCTTCCCCAACGTGGCAGCCAACACTCTAGGCGTTTTTCGCTTGCCGCGGCGTTGGAGAGGAGGGGACGCATCGGTTCAGATTTGGCCAAATCCGCCAAATAATATATTTTTATGCAGTTAATCAGAACTGAGCACATGAATCAGCAACGAATTGTATTCATTGACTATATCCGCATTATTGCGTGTTTTCTGGTGATGCTGGTGCACGCCAGCGAGAACTTCTATGCGGCCGATGATTCCGGGCTGGCGGGCAATGTTTCAATGCTGGCCAATGAGAGCAACCGCTTCTGGGTGGCGTTTTACGACGGTTTCGTGGGGCGCACCTGCGTTCCTCTCTTCATGATTGTATCGGCCTTCCTGCTGGTACCCATGAAGCCGGGGCAGACGATGACGCAGTTCTATCACCGGCGCTTTATGCGCATCCTGCCTCCGTTCCTTGCTTTCATCCGTTTTCAGGAACTTATTGACCTGACCATCAAATACGGCCGGGCCGATGCCTCGCCCATGCTCCGCTCTGCCATGCTGGAAGAACTCTGCCGCTTAAGGGAACTCTACTGCAAGGCATACCTCGAACGGAATCTTGCTGAGTTGGCGGCATTCAACAGGTATTTTGACTGTTTTGCTTAGGCAGCATAAAGTCGTTTTAACTGGAGTTTAAGGTATGGCCACTTGGTATTTTATGTTGATTCTGGTTCTCCTGATGCCCCTGTTTATGATAGGCTTCGGCAGGGTGTTCATGACGAACGCTCCGAAGGACATCAACACTTCCTTCGGGTACAGGACGAAAAGATCTATGAAGAATCAGGACACGTGGGCTTTTGCACATAAGCATATCGGGAAGACGTGGTTTGTATGTGGAATCGTATTGATACCTGCATCTCTTGTCCCCATGTTTCTTGTGATAGGTAGAGAGGCTGATGTGATCCGCACAACGGGATTCATCATCCTGGGCATTCAGTTGGTTCTTATGCTTGGCGCGATTCTTCCTACAGAAACCGCATTGAAGAACAACTTTGACGAATTCGGAAGGCCTCGATGAATCCCATCATTATCGATCAAGCCCATTGATGAAAGATTGGATCTGGAGCAGCCCTTCGATGAACGAGAGGTTCGAGATTCGGAGTGTTTGGCCTTGCTTTATTCCATCCACACCAGAGGCTGTTTTTGAGGATGGAAGGCGAAAAAGTGGATGGGAGGGGAATCAGATTTACGGACAGGTGGTGTAGGGGTTGCCGCAGAGCCAGCGGGACTGGATCCAGCCGGTGCCGGCGTCGCATTTGACCTTGGTCCATTTGCCGTCGGCGGAGATGTCCATCGGCCGGACGGTTGCCTCTTCCTCTTTGATGGTCGCCACGACGGCAGCCTGTTCCGATGCGGAAGCGCGGAGGGGGAGGGCCTGGCCACCGTAATTGCGCGTGCGCATGCCCAGCACGGAGTAGTGAATCCACGCATCGCCGGACAGTTCCATACTCCCCACAAAGTCGTCGAAGATCCGCCACCAGCCGTTGGAGGGTTCGCAGATGGTGATGACGTATTCGTTCTCGCTGTTGTCCAGCCGCCCGAGGACGCTTCCGCCGGGGGACTTGCGGAGGTTGGTATAGCGGTCGCTGTCCATGACATAGCAGCTCAGCGAAGCGTCGGGCCGGGCCACGTGGGCCAGATACTTGAACGTGCCGTCTTTGCGCGGCAGGATATACTCGTAAGGCCCTTTTATCCGGTCCACGCTGATGGCGTCATCCTCCGGAGGCAGGGAGTAATCGTGCACGTCATCGACGGGAAGCCCTTCCGGATCGGCCATCGGCGTCATCCTGCCGTCGGCGGAAACCGCAAAGAGGAACAGGTGCGCGACGGGGTCCTCGCGGTCGTCCTGTATCTTCACCGCGGCGCGGATGATGCCCTTCGGATGCCGCCAGAGCTTGACCTGCAACTCGGCCACATTCTTGGCGAAGTGCGGCCGCAGCAGGATGTACTCCATCTCTTTCTCGTTCGAGAAGAAGCATCCCTTCTGCTCTCCTTCCGCGAAGGAGGTGTAGAGCAGCTGGATCAGCGCGTTGTCCGGGTATTGGGCCGCGAAGGCCCGGGCCACGCCCTCCGCGTCCACGGTTTTGGCTTGGTAATCCTTGTTCCGCCAGGTCGCGGCGATTTCCGGCAAGGTCTGGGCGCGCGCAGGCAGCACCAGCGCGGCAAGCAGGAGGAGGACAAAGGTCTTTTTCATATCTACATCAGCAGCATGACCGCGAAGACATAGAGCAGGAAGGCCTGCAGCTTGACGCGGTCGCGGTTGTTCTCGGAAAGGAGCGACTCCGTGACGTCCTCGGAGGCGTAGGCGGTGAGCGTCTCGCGGTCCGGGAGCTTCCGGACATGCCACTTCTTGACGATCATGCCGTCCTGGAGATAGGCGGCGCCGCCGTTGGCGCGGTTCAGGGTGAGGAGTTTCTTGCGGTCGGCGTAGAACGTGGCGGCCAGCACCTCGGGCGCGGTGCCGCGCTCTTCCATCATCGCCGGCGTGGCGGCGGCCAGGATCATCGGTGTGAATCCGGCGGCGGTGGCGTCCTGAACCAGCTGCCCGACGCGCTCCCACTGCGCGGGCTTCAGTTTCTCGATGTCGAAAACGGAGATGACGATGAGGTCGCCCTCGACCAGTTTCTCGTCTACATATTCGCCGGTGGCGTCGCTGATGGACAGCGTCGGCGTGCGGTCGTCGTTCGGGTCGTCGATGTCCTCCGGGAGCATCAGCTCCGCGCCCGGCTTGAAGGGCGTGAAGTCCACGAGCGGAATGTTGATCGAAGAATAGAGCAGGAAGAGGCACACGGAGACGGCGGCGATGGGGAAGCTGACGTACTTGACCTTGCGCGTAAACTCCAGCTTCTTCAGCGGGATGAACGCCAGGGCCCACAGGGCGAGCAGGATGAAGTTCTTGACCATGCTCTGGAAGTGCGTCAGGTGGATGAACTCGCCGAAGCAGCCGCAGTCCATATGGGGATTCTTGACGTACAGCAGGATGGTCAGGATGGTGAAGAACAGCTGCAGGACTCCCGTCACCAGGGCCACGACCTTGCGCCAGACGCCCGTGATCTGGGCGGCGCCGAGCAGGGTCTCCAGCAGCGCCATGCCGGAGGCGATGACGCCGGAGAAGCCCATCAGGAAAGTGATGTGCAGGAACTTCAGGTATTCCTCCACGATGAGCCGGGCCCCCGTGGGATCCATCAGCTTGAGGACGCCCGCGAGGAAGAACACGAAGCCGATCAGGACGGCGCTAATCCTTCGGATAACTCTCATAGACGGCTTTGATCTTGTCGAAAATGGCGTCGGGCGGCAGCATGCGCCCTTGGGCGTCGCTGCAGTCCACGACGATGAAATGCGGGTCCAGCGCGGCCTGGCGGCGGTACATATCCCGCACGCGGCGCTGGAAGTTGATGTCGGCCTCGTGGATGTCCTGGCGCCCATGGAGGTAGTTCCGGTCGCTGCCGCCGCGCTGGGCGGAGAGGCTCTGCTCCACGAAGCCGATGGGTACGTCGAGGAAGATGTTCAGGTCCGGGCGCGGCAGGTCGAACTGCCCGTACTCGGTGTTGTTGATCCACTCGCGCAGCTCTTCCGCCTCCTTGTCGGAGGGGAGCTTGGCGCACTGGTAGGCGATGTTGGAATAGACGTAGCGGTCCAGCAGGACCGTGCCGCCCTCGCGCAGCGTCCGGCGGATGTCCGGCGCGGCGTCGTGCCGGTCGCCGGCGAAGAGCAGGGCGACCAGCTGCGGATGGACGGCCTCGATGGCGCCGAAGCCGCCGCGCAGGAACTTGCCGATCAGCCCGCCCCAGAGCGGCGCGTCGTAACGCGGGAAATGGATGTATTCCAGCTTGGGACAGACCGTGGCAAGGTATTCTCGGAACATACGGACCTGGGTGGACTTGCCGGCGCCGTCCAGGCCTTCCAGAACAATCAGCATAACAAACAAAGGTAAGTATTTTTTCGCTAAATTTGCACTATGACACAAATCATGGCCATCGTCAACCTGACACCGGATTCCTTCTTCGCTCCCAGTCGGGTGCGCGCGGAGCAGGCGCAGGATCGCATACAGCAACTCCGCGCGGAAGGCGCGGACATCATCGACCTGGGCGCCGTGTCCACGCGCCCCGGGGCCGCGGACGTATCGCTCCGCGAAGAATGGCGGCGCCTCGCGCCCGTCCTCCGCGCCTGGGACCGCAGCGTCCCGCTGTCGGTCGACACAACCCGCGCGGAGATCGTCCGGCGCGTCTACGACTGCGTCGGCCCCTTCTGGGTCAACGACATCTCCGCGGGCGAGGACGACCCGGACATGCTCACCACCGTCGGGCGGCTGGGCCTGCCCTACATCGCCATGCACAAGCGGGGCAACCCCCGCACGATGGACGCCCGGTGCGACTACCCCGACGGGATCGTCGCCGAACTGATACGTTATTTCACGGAATTCACCCGCCGGGCGGAAGAGCATGGCATCGCCGACTGGATCCTCGACCCGGGCCTCGGCTTCGCCAAGACGCCGGAGCAGAACTGGGAGATCCTCGATCGCCTTGACGAACTGCAGACCTTCGGCCGGCAGATCCTCATCGGCGCCGCCGACAAGCGCTTCACCGGCGGTGACACGGAACGTGCGCACCGGCTGGCCCTCCAGCACGGTGCGCACATCCTGCGCGTCCACGACGTTTCCGCCGCGCGCGAAACTATTCTTCGAACAGCGGTTTGACCGGATCCATGTTGCCTTCCGGCCGCTCCAGCGGAATACGGTGGAAGACCCGCAGAACCAGTACCAGCAACAGAATGCAGGCGAAGAAAATAATCCAGTAGCGGATGCCCGGCAGCACGTCCATCATGGAATCCATGTCCTTGAACGCATCCACATTGCTCATCACCAGCGAGAACGTATTGTTGGCGAAATGCATCAGCATCGTCAGCTTCAGCGAACCGGTCTTGTAGTACACATACCCGAAGAGGCACCCGAGCAGGAATGCCGGAATTGCCTGCCAGGGATTGAGGTGGATGACGGCGAAGAACAGCGCCGACACCACGATGGCCCAGACCGGCTTCATCTTCGTGCCCAGCAGCCCGCGCAGCACCATGCCGCGGCAGAGCCACTCCTCGAAGAGCGGAGCGAAGATGCTGACCAGCAGGAAGTTGAGAATCAAGTTATTCTCGGAAGTGATCCCCTTGAGCATATTCTCCAGCCACTCCGGCATATCCGGCATCAGCGCCAGGATAGCGTCCGAGCAGAAAGCCAGGGCGAGGGTGGCGAGCACCACGAAGACGGCGCAGAGCGCGCCGCCCGTCGGGGAGAAATGCTTGCTGTCCAGCTTGAGCCCGCTGCGGTTCATGCTGTTGTTGCGGCTCTTGATGCTGGCATAGATCATCGGCGGAATGAACATCACAGGATAGGAGATGAACGTGGCATACTGCGCGCCCGTCTCCTGGCCGAGAATGGCCAGGAACGGCAGACTCACCAGCGACCCCAGCAGGGCGCCGACCAGCAGGAGCGCGAGCAGGATGAACATGTCCGCCACGCCGGGGACATAGTAGCTGAACTTCTCGAAGAAGCCGTAGTTGCGGGGGCCGATTCTCTTCTCCATACGCGCCTACTGATAAAGCGGGGTGGGGTAGACGCCCTCGCGGGCGAGCTGCGCGAACTTCTCGACCACGGCGGGGCGGTCCTCCTTGTAGGTCACGCCGAACCACTGGGACGGGGTGGAGAGCACGTCGCAGCGCGCACTGCCGTCGCGGATCATGCAGTCGATGGCGTAGGGGATGTAGAACTCCTTCTTGAGTTCCTGCGCGTTCTGCTCCAGGAAGGTCTCGAAGATGGTGCCGCTCTTGGTGAAATAGTCGGGCGTGAAGCCCCACATGTTCATGGAGCAGAGGTCGCTGCCGGCCAGCTGCACGTGCTCGCCCGTGGCGGAATTGTCACCCCAGACCTCGCCGGCCTCGTTCTTCTGGATGGCCAGGTGCTCGACCACGTCGGTCAGGTGCTGCTGCGCGTCGTAGTGGCAGATGCCGCGGGACACGCCGCCCGACTCGCTCAGGGTGTGGTCCAGTTCGAAGCCCACGATGGCGTAGACGCCCTCGCTGCCTGCGTGCGCACGGCACCAGTCGGCGGCGATGCGGAAGGACTCCTTGCCGTAGTAGTCGTCGCCGTTGATCACCACGAAGGGCTCGTGGATGACCTCGGCGGCCATCAGCATGGCGTGGGCGGTGCCCCAGGGCTTCTGGCGCTCGGGATTGACGGGCAGGAAGCGGGCCGGGATCTTGTTCAGTTCCTGGGTCACGAAGACGAATTCGAGCGGGCTGCCGTCGGTGCACTTGACGTTGCTGTATTTGCGCGCGACGGTCTCCTTGAACTGCTCGAGGAAATATTCACGGACGATGTAGACAACTTTGCCGAAACCGGCCTGTACGGCGTCGTAGATGGAATAATCGATGATGGTTTCGCCGCTGGGGCCGAGGCCGTCCATCTGCTTGAGTCCGCCGTAACGGCTGCCCATTCCGGCGGCGAGGACGAGGAGTGTAGGTTTCATATTGGTGATAGATTTAGATTCTTCCGCAAAAATAGTTATTTTTGTGCAAATAATTATGGCCAAGCACACCAAAGACATCTGGAACCGGGACAAGGACGGCAACAGGCGGGAACAGCGTTCGTTCGTCCGCTACGCCATCGTGGCCACGGCCATCTTCGTGCTCTTCCTTTTCCTGAAGAAGGACAGCATCATCAACTGGGTGCAGGCCGGCATCACCCTGCGCCGCCAGGAGCGGCAGATCGAACAGTACCGCAAGGAGAACGAAGAGCTGGACGAGCGGATCCGGATGATGACGGGCGACCGCGACACGCTCGAGCGCTATGCGCGCGAGCAGTTCTTCTTCGCGGAGCCCGGGGATGATGTATATGTTATTGAATAAGAATTAATTCCTTCTCGATTACGAGCGTCGTGCCATTACCCTCGAAGGTCTTGCCCCCGATGGTGACGGTGCCGCGCGGCTCGTCCTTGTAGCGGCGCAGCAGGGCCACCAGTTTCTCGAAGGTCGGCCCGCTGAGCCCGGCGTTCTCCAGCAACCGCCAGAGGGCGTACTCCCAGTGCTCGAGGGCGAGCACGGCCGGGATGCGCACGGCCCCTTCCGGGGTGGTGAGTCCCTCGCGGACGGAGCGGAACCAGCTCTCGGCGATGTCGTCCGTGCGGGCGATGCGCGCCATGTCCTCGCCCAGCGTCCGGAGGAAGGACGGGTTGATCCGGGCGAAGATCGGGAACACCTCGTTGCGGATGCGGTTGCGCTTGGGGGTGTTGTCGGCATTGCTGCTGTCCTCGCGCCAGGTGCAGCCGTGGGCGCTCATCCAGGCGCGGATCTCGGCCCGGGGGATGTCCAGCAGGGGGCGGACGACGCCTTCCCGGTCGCCCATGCCCCGCAGGCCGCGCGTGCCCGTGCCGCGCAGCAGGTTGAGGATCATCGTCTCGGCGTTGTCATCGGCGTTGTGGGCAACGGCCACCGCCTCGAAGCCTTGTTCCCGGCACAGCTCCGCGAACCAGGCATAGCGCAGCTCGCGCGCCGCCATCTCGATGCTCACGCCGTGCTGCGCGGCGTAGGCGGCCGTGTCGAAGCGCCGCACGAAGCATTCCAGCCCGCGGGCCGCGCACCAGTCGCGCACGAAGGCCTCGTCGCCGTCCGACTCCGCGCCGCGCAGCGCGAAGTTGCAGTGCGCGACCGCAAACCGGGCTCCGGGGAATAACTCCGGGGCCCGGTTTGCGAGGTACATCGAATCGACGCCTCCGCTGACGGCGAGCAGGATACGCATCTTGCGCCGGCTACTTCTGGCCGATGGTGTAGGTGAAGGTAAAGGAGAAGAACTCCTTGAACTGAACCCGCTGACGGGGTTCGGATCTGTCCTTGCCGGCGATCATCACGACCGGGTCGTAGATGAGCCAGGTGTCGAAGGCGAGCTTGATGTACTTGCCCACGAGGAAGCCGAACTTGTTGTCCCAGTTGACGCGGTTCCATACGAACGGATGGTTGAGGTAGTCCGTGAAGAGGATGAGCTGCGTCTCGTAGGTGAGGATGTCTGAGACCGAGGCCTTGAGATTGGCCTTGACCTGGGCACCGAGCTGGAAGAGGGAGCTGTGGTAGTTGCCTCCGACCGTCGGATCGGAGTCGGGGTCGATCAGGTGCATACCGTAGCCCTTGCGGAGTTCGGGGATGCCGCAGAAGATGAAGCCGCCCGTGACCGGGGAGATGTTGAGGCTGAACCAGGGCGCCGGATCCCAGGACATACCGAGACCGAAGGTCAGGTAGCCGGGGGAGAAGAGACCGGACTTGAGCGTGCCGGACCACATACCTTTCTCATCCTGCTTGTAGGAGTCGTAGCTGTCGGAGAACTGCGACTTGAAGGTGAGGTCGGCGGTGTATTTCCAGAAACTTGCCTCCGAGGTCTTGTAGCCGAAACGGCTCTCGAACTGCATCAGGTCGGCGCTCTTCTGGAGCAGGTTCTCCTTGTCGGCGGACCACAGGAAGCCGTACATCAGCTGCAGGCGGTTCGTCCAGGTCACGAGGTCGCGGGCATAGTTGATGTTGCCGTCGATGCCGATGCGCAGGGTGGCGGTGTTGTAGCCGCCGGACGCCCAGTTCCACAGGGCGGTCTGGTTGAATCCGAGATCGAAGGTGACGAATTTCTTCCAGTACTGGGGTGCGGGTTCTTCCGCCACCGCCGTGGTGTCGGCGGCCGCCTGCACGGCGTCCTGGGCGCGGGCGCCCCAGAAGCCAGCGAGCAGGATTGCGGTCAGGATCAACAATTTCTTCATAACTATGCGAGTTTACGGTTAATACGAAATGGCGAAGACCACCCGGCGCTTCGAAGGCTTGCCGGAGAAGATGTCGCGGCCCTCCTCCTCGCAGACGAAGCTGTCGATGGGGATGCAGCGGATGGTGGCCTTGGTAGCGTCCTTGATGGCCTGTTCGGTCTCCACGGTGCCGTCCCAGTGGCAGAGCAGGAACTTGCCGGTCTGGATCTTGGTCTTGAATTCCTCCCAGTCGTCGCACTTCTCGACGTTGGACTCGCGGAAGGCGAGGGCTTTATTGTAGATGTTCTGCTGGATGTCGTCGAGCAGCTTGGAAATGTGCTGCTCGATGCCCTCCAGGGTCATCGTCTCCTTGGTGAGCGTGTCGCGGCGGGCCACCTCCACGGTGCCGGCGGCGAGGTCGCGGGCGCCCATGGCGAGCCGCACGGGCACGCCCTTGAGCTCCCACTCCGCGAACTTGAAGCCCGGACGGACCGTGTCGCGGTCGTCCACCTTGACGCTGTGGCCGAGGGCCTCGAGGCCGCGCTTGAGCCCGGCCATCTTGTCCAGCACGGCGGCGCGCTCCTCATCGGTCTTGTAGATGGGGACCATCACCACCTGGATCGGAGCCAGCTTCGGCGGCAGCACGAGGCCGTTGTCGTCGCCGTGGGCCATGATCAGGGCGCCCATCAGACGGGTGCTGACGCCCCAGGAAGTGGCCCAGACATATTCCTGCTGCCCTTCCTTGTTGGTGAACTGCACGTCGAAGGACTTGGCGAAATTCTGGCCCAGGAAGTGGGACGTACCGGCCTGCAGGGCTTTTCCGTCCTGCATCAGCGCCTCGATCGTGAGGGTGTCGAGGGCGCCGGCGAAACGCTCGTTGGGGCTCTTGTGGCCGACGATGACCGGCAG
>JAGCYX010000112.1 GCA_017960585.1 Bacteroidales bacterium | reverse complement strand
TCCCGCTTCAACTGCTGGCTTACCACGTCGCCATCGCCAAGGGACGCGATGTCGACCAGCCCCGCAACCTCGCTAAGTCCGTCACGGTCGAGTAATACCGCATCCGGATGTTCGCCGCGCTACTGCTGACCGTCTTCCGAATGGTGGTGCTGCCCGTCCAGTTCCCGGACAGGCAGTTCACGCACTCCCGGCAGGCCCTGGAGGCGGATGTGGCGCGTGCTGAGGCCTATTTCAACCGCCAGTTCGGCGGTGGGATGACGTTCCGGTTCGACCTGGCGCCCGCCGCCGTCACCCTCTCCCGGCCGTATGCCTGGTATGGCGCCGATGCGGCCGACCGCAAGGACGTCCGTTTCGGAGAGGCGGTGCGCGAAGCCCTGGACCTCCAGCAGGGCCAGCTCAACCTGTCCCTTTACGACAATGATTCGGACGGCAGCGTGGACAACATCTGCCTCATCACCGCCGGAGCGGGCGAGAACGACGGCGGGGGAGAAGATGCATTCTGGCCCCAGATGGGCCTGCTTTCCTCCCAGGGAGGGGCGGTGACGATCCAGGGCAAGAGGATCGACCGTTTCACCTCTTGCCCCGAGGGGCGTCCGGGCATCTTCTGCCATGAGTTCGGTCACGTCCTCGGACTGCCCGCCCTGTACGATACCGACGGTCCGCTCAGCGGCGGGGAGTCTGAGGGGCTCCTGGGCACCTCGCTGATGGATGAGGGTTGCCTGAAGTCCGTCCTGCCGGACTTCGGTGCACCGGAATTCGAAATCCTGCAGCTGGGCCGCTGCGACACCTTGTCTGTCGGGCGCGTCACGCTGCAGCCCCTTCTGCAGGGTCGCCGCTACCTCAAGGCAAACGGCACACAGGAGGGCGAATGCTTCCTGTTCAGCGCCCGGGACGGGGGACTTTACGTCTGGCATCTGGACCGCTCGGACAATCCCGCCGGCCATTCGGACCGCCTGAATGCCGATCTCACGGCCCGGGAGCGCTGGGACTACGGCTGCGTCAACGACGATCCCTCCCATCCGTGCCTGCGGCTGCTGCCTGCCGATCCGACGGCTCCGGGCGTGTCCGGCGTGCCCTTCCCGCAGGCCGGCCACAGCGTTTTCGGCTCGGACACGCCTTCCGCATTCCGCTTCTGGAACGGGTATCCGTCGGCGTATGCGCTCACGGACATCCGGCCCGCGGACGACGGCGGAGTCTCGTTCGAAGTCTTCCGGCCGCTTGTCCTGACGGACCAGGCTGTCTTCCAGGATGCGGCCATCGTGCGCTGGACGACCTCCGACCGGCTGGAGGACGTCCGGGGCTATGAGCTGAGCTGGACCGACGGGGAAGAGGAATTCCAGATGAGCCTGGGACCCCGGACGCAGAGCTGCACGCTGGAGAAGCTCCTGCCGCGGACGCGCTACCATTTCTCGCTCTCCGTGCTGACAGACAGCGGTGAGCGCTTTTCCGCCGCCGGGGACTTCGACACCAAGATCTACCGCGAGGGAAGTTTCCCCTACATCTACCTCAACAGCACGCTCCGCAACCTGGACGGGAGCTTCCCTTCCGGGAGCAAGCTGCCGCTGCGCGTCTTCAACGCCACCGATGTCCAGGACATCCGCTGGACGTTGAACGGGATCAGCATCAACCCGGGCCCTGACGGGGAATTCACCCTGATGTATCCCGGGATCCTGAAGGCCGTCATCCTCCACACCGACGGCACGTCGGAAACCATTGTCAAAGAAGTTTCCATCAAATGATCCGCCGCATCCGCTCCTTCCTCCTGCCGCTTCTGCTGCTTGTTTCGCTGGCCTCCTGTGCCGACCAACGGATGCGCAACGCTTTCTCCGAGAGCGAGGAGATCCACTTGATGGTCGGCGGGGACATCCCCCTGAGCTACGATCCAAACACCTGCCAGCTGGCCTTCAGCCGCGATCTGCGGGAGTTCCGCGTCCACACCGACAACATGTCGGATTTCTATGTCCTCACCCTGTCCGCCGTGCCCGTGAGCGTGGGTCAGCGGGTCTCAGGCAGCCTGACCTGGACGACGCACGACGAGGTGTTGACACGCAAAAATATCACCCTCGAAACGGTGCGTCTCGAGGGTGACAAGATCTGGCTATGGAGTAACTCGGCCCGAATCGGGCTTGTTGTCAGCACATTAGAATGACAGGGCAATCTGGATGAAGTCGTCGGCCTTGAGGGCTGCTCCACCGATCAGGCCGCCGTCGATATCCTTCTGGGCGAAGAGCTCCTTCGCGTTGGACGGCTTGCAGGATCCGCCGTAAAGGATCGTCACATCCTCCGCCACCGCAGCGCCGAACTTGTCGGCGAGGACTTTGCGGATGTAGGCGTGGATCTCTTCGGCCTGCTGCGCGGTCGCGGTCTTGCCGGTGCCGATGGCCCAGACGGGCTCGTAGGCGATGACGATCTTCTTCATATCCTCGGCGCTGAAGTTGGCGAGGACGGCCTTGGTCTGGTCTTCGACGATCTGGAGGTGCTTGCCGGCTTTGCGCTCGTCAAGGTTCTCTCCGACGCAGAGGATGACGCCGAGTTCGGCGGCGAGGGCGAGTTTGACTTTCTCGACGAGCTTCTCGTCGGTCTCGCCGTAGTACTGGCGGCGCTCGGAGTGGCCGAGGATGGTCCACTGGCAGCCGACGGCCTTGAGCATGTCGACGGAGACTTCGCCGGTGTAGGCGCCCTTGGCGTGGTCGGCGCAGTTCTGGGCGGAAAGCTCGACTTTGGAGCCTTCGAGGGCCTTGCCGCAGCAGCAGAGGTGGGTGAAGGGCGGGGCGATGATGAGGCCGACGCCGGCCGGGACTTCCGCGGCGCGGGCCACGACGGCCTTCGCCAGTTCGATACCATCAGGTCTGGTCGTATTCATCTTCCAGTTGCCTGCAACGATTTTCTTTCTCATAATATTGTAAATAAATAATTTCTTTCCCGCCCCCAGCAGCTGCTCCTGCAAAACTACGCGCTTCGCGCTATCCCTCCCAGCCTGTCGGCTGGGCCCCTCCCGTTCACGAGCCACGGGCGGCTACGGTTTTGCAGGAGCAGCTGCTGGAGGGCGTGCAAATTTACTAAAAGATTACTAAATTTGCAGACTTATTTTATTTGAATCGATGAAGAATTTTGTTGAAGAGCTAACTTGGAGAGGCATGATACAAGATATTATGCCGGGAACGGAAGAGAAATTGATGGAAGGCCCGCAGGCGGCGTACGTCGGCATCGACCCGACGGCGGACTCGCTGCACATCGGGCACCTCGTCAGCGTGATGATCCTCAAACATTTCCAGAACTGCGGCCACAAGCCGTATGCGCTGATCGGCGGCGCCACGGGTATGATCGGCGATCCGTCGATGAAGAGCCAGGAGCGCAATCTGCTGGACGAGGCGACGCTCGCCCACAACGTGGCGGGGATCAAGGCGCAGCTGGGCAAGTTCCTGGATTTTGATTCCGACGCGCCCAACAAGGCGGAGCTCGTGAACAACTACGACTGGATGAAGGATTACAGCTTCATCAACTTCATCCGCGATATCGGCAAGCATATCACCGTGAACTATATGATGGCGAAGGATTCCGTGAAGAAGCGCCTGTCGCGCGATTCTTCGGAGGGTATGTCCTTCACCGAGTTCAGCTACCAGCTGATGCAGGGGTATGATTTCTACTGGCTGTGGAAGCACAAGGGCTGCGTGCTGCAGCTGGGCGGTTCCGACCAGTGGGGCAACATCACCACGGGCACGGAGCTGATCCGCCGGATGGACGGGGGCGAGGCGTTCGCGCTGACGTGCCCGCTGATCCGCAAGGCGGACGGGACGAAGTTCGGCAAGACGGAGAAGGGCAATGTGTGGCTGGATCCGGAGCGGACGTCGCCGTATCAGTTCTACCAGTTCTGGCTGAATGTGAGCGACGAGGACGCGGAGCGCTTCATCAAGATCTTCACGATGCTGGACCGGGCGACCATCGAGGGGGCGATCGCGGCGCATCGCGAAGCGCCGGAGCGCCGCGAGCTGCAGCGCCTGCTGGCCCGCGAGGTGACGATCCTGGTGCACGGGCAGGCGGAGTACGACAACGCCGTGCGGGCGTCGCAGATGCTGTTCGGGAAGTCGACTTCCGAGGATCTGCGGGCGCTGGACGAGCGGACGTTCCTGGCCGTCTTCGACGGGGTGCCGACGTTCGAGGTCGCGCGCGCCGCGCTGCCGCTGGGCATCCTGGATGCGCTGGCCGTGAACACGCAGATCTTCCCTTCGAAGGGCGAGGCCCGGAAGATGATTCAGCAGAATGGCTTCAGCCTGAACAAGGACAAGCTGACGGACATCAACTATCAGCTCTCCGAGTCCGACATCATCGACGGGAAGTACATCCTGGCGCAGAAAGGTAAAAAGGACTACTTTATTATTAAGATAGTATAAAAGATTCCGATTTTATCGTCATCCCCGACCTGATCGGGGATCTATTACAACAACGATATGGACAAACCGGCATCTACCAGACAACTGAAGGTCGCGCGCGAAGTGCAGCGCGACCTGTCCGAGATCATCCGGAGCCGGGGCATGGGCGCCTTCGGCGGCGCCCTGGTGACGGTGAGCGAGGTGCGCATCAGCCCGGACCTGAGCATCGCGAAGGCCTTCGTGAGCATTTTCCCGTCGGAGCGCGCGCCGCAGGTGATGGCGCTCCTCGAAGAGGAGAAGCGGAGCCTGCGGGGCGAGCTGGGCCGACGGGTGGGCTCCCAGCTGCGCATCGTGCCGGAGATCGATTTCCACCTGGATTCGACCCTGGACTACGCGGAGCACATCGACGAGCTCCTCAAGAAATAATTCCTCGCCATGCGGCCCGAGCTCTATATCGCGCGGCGCTACCTGGTGGCCAAGAAATCGCTGGGCGTGATCCACGCGATTTCGACGCTGAGCGCCATCGGGATGGCCGTCGGAACGGCCGCTCTCATTCTCATTCTTTCCGTCTATAACGGGTTCGACCGGGTAATCCAGGAGGGTCTGTCGGACCTGTCGCCGGATGTGCTCGTTACGCCGGCGACGGGGAAGTTCTTCGTGCCCGCCGGGCCGGGGTTCGAGGCGCTGCTGGAGGATCCGCGGGTGGAGCAGGTGTGCAGCGTGGTGGAGGAGCAGGTGTTCCTTTCGTACGGCGGGCGGCAGCAGCTGGCGCGGGCGAAGGGGGTGGATGCGGTGTACGAGGCGGAGTCACGGCTGGCTGGGCACGTGGTGGAGGGCACGTTCTCGCTGCACGAGGGCTCGCTGCCGCAGGCGGCGGTGGGGTCGACGCTGGCGCGGGAAATGGGGATACGGCCGCATTTCGTGGATCCGCTGGTGTTGTATTATCCGCGCCGGGGGGCGCGCATTCCGCTGGCGGGGCCCGGGGCGGCGCTGGGGAGCGTGAAGCTGAGTCCGTCGTGTTTGATCAGCGTGAATGCTGCGTCGGATGAGGATTTGCTGATTGTGCCGTTGGAGTCTATGCGGTCGCTGCTGGGGCTTACCGACGAGGTGAGCGGGGTGGAGTTGCGGCTTTCTTGCCCTGTGGACCGGCGGGTGCTGCGGTCGCTGTCCGAGCTGCTGGGGCCGTCGTACGTGGTGCGGGACCGGGTGCAGCAGCAGCCGTCGCTGTATAAGATGATGCGCTACGAGAAGCTGGCCATCTACTTGATTCTGTTGTTCGTGGTGATTATCATCGCGTCGAATATCTTCGGGTCGCTGGCGATGTTGTCCATCGCCAAGCGCGAGGACATGGCCACGCTGCGTGCGATGGGCGCCGACGACCGCCTCATCCGCCGCGTCTTCGTCTGGAACGGCTGGCTGGTGTCTTTGATCGGCTTGCTTGCCGGCCTCGTCGTCGGCGTCTTGTTGGCTTTGCTGCAACAGCACTTCGGCCTCGTCAAAATGCCCGGCGGCTTCTTCCTCCAGGCCTACCCCGTCGTCCTCCAATTCTCCGACATTCTCTGGACCGTCCTCGGCGTCTCCCTCGTCGGCTCCCTCATCTCCCTCCTCGCCGCCCCATCTATAAGGGGGCTAAGCCGCCCCCTATAACCCCTTGCGCCGCTCAAGTCCCTTTCCAACTTTGCTGACGCAAAGTCACGGGACCGCGTCGGTCGGCTGGTGCCGACTTTCAACCTCAGCCCGACCCCATTAGAGTCATTCCGGACGGTTCCTGAGCCCGCCGAAGGACCGTCACCCCTACCTACCATCATCCACCGCCCCGAAACCCTCCTCCCGTCCTTGACGGTTCCTGAGCCTGCCGAAGGACCGTCATCCCTACCTCCACCCGTCATTCCCCGTCCCCTCCCGTCATCCGCCGGCCCCGAACGTGGTAGCCCGCTGCTGCCAGGACGACTTGGCGGGTGTAAACGGGAAGAGTCTATTAATCAGGTGATTACAGAATGAACCCGCACGATTTGGTGCGGGTTCATTCTGTATGTGCTTGGTGTAGAATTGTTTGCGGAAAACGGACACGGACGGGGACCCTTCGACAGGCTCAGGATCCGGTGGGGACCCGGACGCAGCCGGAGTGCACCGCTATTTATACGCGGCGGCGAGGGCTTGCTGCAAATCAGCAATGATGTCGCGCGGGTCCTCGAGGCCGATGCTGAGGCGCATGAGGTCGGGGTCGACGCCGGCTTCGCGGAGCTGCTGGTCGGAGAGCTGGCGGTGGGTGTGGGAGGCCGGGTGGAGGATGCAGGTGTAGCAGTCGGCGACGTGGGTTTCGATGGTGACGAGCTGGAGGCTGTCCATGAAGCGGATGGCGGCGTCGCGGCCGCCCTTGATGCCGAAGGCCATGACGCCGCAGGAGCCTTCGGGGAGGTATTTCTGCGCGAGGGCGTAGTCGGAGTCGGACGGGAGACCGGGGTACTGAATCCATTTCACGGCCGGATGGGCGTGGAGGAATTCAGCGACCTGCTGGGCCGACTGGCAGATGTGCTTCATGCGGACGGCGAGGGTCTGGATGCCGAGGTTCAGGTAGAAGGCGTTCTGGGGGCTCTGGATGGAGCCGAGGTCGCGCATCAGCTGGCTGGTGGCCTTGGTGATGTAGGCGAGCTTGCCGAACTTCTTGGTGTAGGTGAGGCCGTGGTAGGACTCGTCCGGGGTCGTGAGGCCGGGGAACTTGTCGGCGTGGGCCTCCCAGTCGAAGTTGCCGCTGTCGATGATGGCGCCGCCGACGGTGGTGCCGTGGCCGTCCAGGTATTTCGTGGTCGAGTGGGTGACGATGTCGGCGCCGAACTCGATGGGACGCAGGTGGACGGGGGTCGGGAAGGTGTTGTCGACGATGAGGGGCACGCCGTGGTTATGGGCGATGCGCGCGAAGCGCTCGACGTCGAGCACGCGCACGCCGGGGTTGGTCAGCGTCTCGCCGAAGAGGAGCTTGGTGTTGGGCCGGAAGGCCGCTTCGATCTCCTCGTCGGAGGCGTTCTGGTCGATGAAGGTGACTTCGATGCCCATCTTGGGGAAGGTGACGCCGAAGAGGTTGTAGGTGCCGCCGTAGATGGCCGAGGTGGTGATCATATGGTCGCCGGCGGTGCAGATGTTGAAGCAGGCGAAGAAGTTGGCGGCCTGGCCGGAGGAGGTCAGCATCCCTGCGATGCCGCCTTCGAGGGCCGCCAGACGGGCCGCGACGCGGTCGTTGGTGGGATTCTGGAGGCGGGTGTAGAAGTAGCCGGAGGCTTCGAGGTCGAACAACTTGCCCATCTCGTCGGAGGAGGCGTATTTGAAGGTGGTACTCTGGATGATCGGCATCTGCCGGGATTCACCGTTGGCCGGTTCCCAGCCGGCCTGGACGCAAAGGGTGGAGGGATGGAGCTTCTGTTTCATCTTACAATTACTAACCGTAGATGCAAAGATAAGCTTTTTTCGTAACTTTGCATCCTATGGAAGAAGAGAAGAAACTCTACCCGTTCAAGTTCTGCACGCTGCAGGACGATTATCCCTGGGGCAGCGAGGAGTTCAAGGTCGCGGACCTGGGCTATCGCGATACGCTGGTGCGCGAGGGGTGGCTGGCAGGCAACAGCCTGTCGGAGCTGATGGATACGTACCTCGACCGGGTGGTCGGGGATAATGTGTACGAGTACTACGGCCGGCAGTTCCCGGTGTGCGTGCGCGTGCTGCGCGTCGTCGGGCGCATGCCCCTGCGGGTGCATCCCGACGACGAGACCGCAGCGCAGCGCTACGATTTCCTGGGGAAGGAGAAGTTGTGGTACGTGCTGCGCGCCGGCGCGGACGCCCGCCTGCTGGTGGGGTTCCGCCGGGATACGGATGCGTCGGAGGTGTACGCGAAGTGCCTGGACGGGAGCGTGGAGAGCATCCTGAATGTGGTGGCGCCGCACGCCGGGCAGTGTTTGCGGATTCCTGCGGGGACGCCGCACGCCGCGTTCGGGGATATGGAGATTCTGGAGATCGGCGAGTCCTCGCCGATGGATTTCTGCCTCTGCGGCTGGGGCGCCGAGGTGCATCCGGACGAGTTCGACCCCGCGTTGTCGCTCGTGGATGCGCTGGACTTCATGGAGTACCGGCAGTTCTCTGCTGCGCCGGCCAGCCTTCGACAGGCTCAGGCACCGGCAGCGGATGGCGCTGCGGCGAATGGCGGAAAGACCGTCATCCCCGACCCGATCGGGGATCTTGCGCCGGGTGCTTCTTCCGATCTCGCGCCGGGCGCCGACCGCATCCTGGCCCTGCCTCAACTTCGTATTGACCGCATTCCGCTGACTGCGCCGCTGAAGATCCGCCGCGACGTGGGTCCTTTCCTTTTATATAGCTGCGTCCGTGGCGCCGCGGCGGTTCAGCTTCCGCTCGCCGGCGGCCAGCAACTGGACTTCCCGTTCCGCGCCGGCGAAACCCTGCTCGTCCCCGCAGAATGCGCCGAGTTCACCCTCGGTCCCACCGACCGTGACACGGTTTTACTGGAGACCACCGTCATCCGCAACGACGCCGACCCCTACATCAACCCCGCCGCCTCCCCTACCCTCCCGGAAGACGCCGCGTAGCCCACAGCGCCGCATACTTCCCATCCGTCGTGATGGGTAACAAACTAAATAACAATTATTTACAAATATCAGGGGTATCTTTTTGAGGCACCCCTGTTTCTCTTATTTACCTTACACTCAAGGTCTTGCTCATCACGGCAAATGTATCGTCCTGACAGAAGTTGACTTGCCGGGGGCGGGCAGGACCTGGCACCACCGCCGGGCTCGCACCCGTCGGTTACGAGCGATCTCCGCTTACGAGCTTTGGAGGGCTCGACGCGGAGTGCTCGTTGCCGACAAGCAAGGTAGCTGCCCGCCCCATCAAAAAAGTGGTATTGATTATCAATGATTTACAAAACGACTCCGGGCAGAAATGCCCGGAGTTATCTTGCAACTTGCTGATAATCAATTGTGGCTTCTGCCACCGGGCAGGCGCGGGCGCGAGCGTGAGTGCGTGGGCTTCAAGTCGGCACCAGCCGACCGCCGCGGTCCCGTGACTTTGCGATCAGCAAAGTTGGAAAGGGACTTGAGCGGCGCAAGGGGTCACAGGGGGCGGAGCCACCTTCATAGATAGGAGGCGGCGGTGCCCCAGGCCCAACGCTTCCGCTCAGGAATGCCAGTTCGATGCACCCGGTCAGCGGCGCCGCGCCCCGTTATGCGCGGCGGCGAGGACCTTGTCCAGTGGCGGGGGTGGTCCTTCGACAGGCTCAGGAACCGGGGTCAAGGACGGTCCTTCGGCAGGCTCAGGAACCGCCAAGGGGGTTGGTCCAGGGTGGGGACAGGAGGAACGGACGCTTAGTCGACGGGGGACATGACGAAGGTGACGGAGCCGGAGGTGGTGGAGCCTTTGAGGGCGGCGTCGATGGTGAAGACGCATTTGCCGTCGAGGTATTCGATGGTGGCCTTGCCGTTTTCGACTTCGAAGAGGCGGGTGTCGCCTTTCCAGGAGAAGTTGACGTTGTCGCCGGAGATGTGGCATTCGCCGAGGTCGACGGTGTTGTCGGAGAAGACGAAGAGGAGGGTGTTGACACCGGTGAAGGTGATGGATTTCAGGCTGCCGGAGGGGAGGTAGTCGCCTTTGTGGCCGTTGTCATTGAGGAACTTGGCCATCTCGTCGAAGTTGCATCCGTTGAAGTCCGCGCTGACGGGGCTGTGGAAGCCGCGGATGGTGGCGCGGGTCTTGTCGATGGTCCAGGTGCGGTAGGCGACGTTGGTGTCGCCGGCCCGCCGGAAGTCGGCCTGCACGGTCACGGAGACGCCGCCGGAAGGGGTGATGGTCAGGTCCACCACGCCGGCGACGGAGTTGTTGAAGGACACGCTGCCGAAGCCGGAAAGATTATAGGTGCTGCCGCTGACAGTGTAGGAGCCGGAGAGGTAGTTGGTGACGCCGTCGATGAGCTGGCCGAGGATGTAGAGGCCGCTCTCGGTGAACTCCAGGTAGTTAAGGCTCGCGGGCGTGACCCCGGCCTTGGTGACGGACGCCGGGGCGGGCGCGCCCCCGCGGGGAACGAGCTGGCCGGCGTACTGGATGAAGCGGGGCTCTTCGAAATGGTCACCTTTGATATGGTCTTTTCCGCAGGAGAAAAGCAGGGGCAGCAGGACTGCCAGCGAAGCGGCGAGGAGGATCTTTTTCATATTGCAGTGTTTAGAAAAGCTTGAAATATACGTGGAAATTGATGGTCGGCCAGAACGTGAGGTACTTGCCGTAGTCGTCGACGAAGGAGCGGATCTCCGACAGGCAGTCGGTGATCTCCACCGCCTTGAGGCGGCCGGTCACGCCCTCGCCCTGCGCCCACACGCCGGGCTTGCCCTGGTACTGGGCGCCGAGGTCGAAGGAGAAGCTGACGGGGCGGTTGGAGATGGGGCGGCCGAAGCCGATGCCGACGTACGGCTTGACGGCGAAGCCGGAGCCGCCGATGCCGGAGGCGTACAGGCTCACGGGGAGCTGCCCGGCGGTGGCCTTGACGAGGTAGCCGTCGACGTCCAGGCCGGCGGTATTATAGTCCGCGGGCATATCCCACAGCAGCGCGCGGAGGACACGCGGGGAACCGAGGTAGGCACCTACGGTGAAATGGAAACCGCTGCGGCCGGGATAGAAGTTGAAGAGCAGCCGGGCGTCGTTCATCCCGAGCTTGACCTTCATCGGGACTTGGACGCTGGGGGAACTGGCGGCGCCGGGATGCTCGGGTACGGAGACGAGGCCGGAGCCCTTGATGCTGACGAGGCCGGGGCCGAGGCCGTAGCCGACGCGGAGGTCGACGTGGTCGCCCAGCGGGGCGACGAGTTCGAGGCCGAGGCCGTCGGTGCCGGTGCCGACGCCGAACGCGAGGCGGTCGAAGACCTGGGCGCGGGCGCCGGCGGACAGCAGGAGGGCTGCCGCGAGGCAAAGGCTAAGGAATTTCTTCATGTCTCAGTACCTAATAATTATGCGGATTGTCAAAGATAAACATCTTTTCTGTAAAAGGATGCATAATTTTCGTATTTTTGTGTCAATATGAAAGGAGTGAATATCTTTTTGGCCGACGGCTTCGAGGATGTCGAGGCCCTCGCCACCAACGACGTGCTCCGCCGGGGCGGCGTCGACACGACCCTGGTCGCCCTGACGGACGACCCCATCGTAGAATCTTCCCACGGCGTCTGGGTGACGGCGGAGGCGTTCCTGCCGGAACTGGACACGGACCACGCGGGGACGACGGCGGAGGATGTAATGATCTTTCCGGGCGGGATGCCGGGTTCCAAGACGCTGGCTTCCTGCTCGCCGCTGATCGAGCTGATGCGGGCGCATTATGCCGCCGGCGGCTCTGTGGCGGCGATTTGCGCCGCGCCGGGGCTGGTGCTGAGCCAGCTGGAAGGGGTCTGGGACGGGACGCCGTTCACCTGTTTCGAGGGATTCCAGGATTGTCTGATCGCGAAGGGCGCGCGGTTTACGCCGGCGCCGGCGGTGCGCTCCGGGCGCATCGTGACCGGGCGCTCCGCCGGCCACGCGGTGGCCTTCGGCCTGGAGCTGCTGCGGGGGCTGAAGGGGGATGAGGTCGCCGACAAGGTTCGGCACGCGATGTACCTCGACTAACAGATTGCCGATCAGGTCGGCAATGACGGTTGTTGTCGGCAATGACGTAGTGGTTAAAGATTCCGGATCGGTCCTTCGACAGGCTCAGGAACCGTCCGGAATGACTTTGTATAGCCGGCGAATGACGGTTATTCCAGCGTTCCCAATAATTCTTCCAGTTGGCGGCGGTCGCGCTTGGTGGGGCGGCCGGCGCCGCGGTCACGCTGGAGGACGATGGTTTCTTTGGGGGCGTGGAGCTTGAAGCGCTCCGTCTCGGGGGTGAGGTCTTCGGCGTAGTCCGGCACAAGGGCGGCGCCCATGCGGCTTTCGGTGACTTTCAGGACTTTGTAGGTGAAGACGGCGGGACCCTTCCGGATCTCGATGACGTCGCCGGTCTTGACGGCCTTGGAGGGCTTGGCGTTGGTGCCGGCGATCTTGACTTTGTTGCCGTTGCAGGCGTCGGTGGCGTCGCTCCGGGTCTTGAACACCCGGATCGCCCAGAGGTATTTGTCTATTCTAACGCTATCCATAGTGGCAGGAGATTGCCGATCAGGTCGGCAATGACGGTTTTAATTGGTCGGCGGGCTGCCTGCGCCTCGGCGTCCATCCTCGCTTCCCGCTGCGCGGGAGCCGGATTCGGCGCTACGAATCCTGCTGCGGCTGAGCCTTCGTCGCAGGCACCCGCCAGCCGTTCATTATCGACGATTAGCTAAAGAAATGTAGTAGAAGAGGGTGGCGAGGGAGCCGAGGGCGGCGATGACGTAGGTGTAGGCGGCCCATTTGAGGGCGTCGGAGGCCATGGGGCGCGTGTCCACGTCGACGACGCCGGATTGCTGCAGCCAGGCCACGGCGCGCTGGCTGGCGTTGATCTCGACGGGGAGGGTGACGAGGCTGAAGAAGGTGGTCATCGCGAAGAGCGCGATGCCGATCCACAGCAGCGTCGGGAAGATGTTGATGAGGAGCACGCCGCCGAGCAGCACCCACTGCACGGTGTTGTTGGCGAAGGTGACGACCGGCACCAGCGCGGAGCGCAGGCGCAGCGGAGCGTAGCCCTGCGCGTGCTGCAGCGCGTGGCCGGTCTCGTGCGCCGCCACGGCCACGGCCGCCACGGACGCGCTCCCGTACACGCTCTCGCTGAGGTTGACCGTCTTCGTCTGGGGATTGTAGTGGTCGGTGAGCTTGCCCTCCACCGACTGGACGGTGACGTCCGTGATGCCGTTCTGCGCCAGCATCAGGCGCGCCACGTCGGCGCCCGTGAGCCCGCGCGGAGAGGGGACGTTGCTGTATTTCTCGAATTTGCTGCTCAGCACCCGCTGGATGATGAAGGAGCCCAGCATGATGGCCAGCATGATGAACCAGATACCCATAGTCGCGTTCGTTTTAATGTTACGGCAACTGCGAAGATAAGCATTTCCCCGCAAAAAAGAAAGGCGCCCTACACGAGCGCCTTTCCCTGTTCATCAACGATTTCATACTGCAGGATGCTGTGGTCGGTCATTTCGACCAGCTCCAGCTTGCACTTGTACTTCCGTTTCCATTTGCGGAGGAAGGAACTCCATCCGCGCGTCAGGTAGGCCCCGAGGATGGGGCTGACCCGGACGGTCATCGTCTTCTGTCCCTTCTCGGCGAGGTCGGCGATGTGCCGTTCGAGTTCCTCGTCGATGACCACGGTGGAGGTGATGTGGCCCGTGCCGTGGCACAAGGGGCATTTTTCGGTGGTGTTGATCTCTGTCACGGGGCGGATCCGCTGGCGGGTGAGCTGCATGAGCCCGAACTTGGTGAGGGGCAGCACGTTGTGCTTGGCCCGGTCGTTCGCCATGAGGTCGCGCATGTACTTGTAGAGGTCGTTGCGGTGCTCGGGCTTGGCCATGTCGATGAAGTCGACGATGACGATGCCGCCCATATCGCGCAGCCGCAACTGGCGGGCGATCTCCTCGGCGGCGAGCTTGTTGACCTCGAAGGTGTTCTCCTCCTGGTCGGTGGTCTTGGCCCGGATGCCGCTGTTGACATCGATCACGTTGAGCGCCTCGGTGGTCTCGATCACGAGATACGCACCCTGCTTCATCGGTACCACCTTGCCGAAGGAGCTCTTGATCTGGCGGGTCACTTCGAAATGGTCGAAGATCGGCTCGCGGCCCTCATAGAGCTTGACGATCTTCTCCTGCTCGGGAGAGATCAGGGAGATGTACTTGCGCGTCTCCTCGTACACCTTGCGGTCGTTGACGTGGATGTTGGAGAACGAGTCGCT
>JAGCYX010000111.1 GCA_017960585.1 Bacteroidales bacterium | reverse complement strand
GAAGCGAAGAAATATGACACGATTTCCGGAGATACCGCCGCCATCTTCTCATTGAACCATTCCTGCCTGTTTCTCATTGCAAACGTGATGTCTTCTATACCTGATAGGTCTTTTTTTATTCAGATTGCTAAGATAGCGAAACTAGAGTTACCGCACAAGCTAATTGATTGCATGCCCACGGAATTTTGCGTGTGACCCAGGAATTTGCTGATTTCCAAATTCGCCAACAAGTTGTTGGCGTTTTGTATTTGGTTGATATTCATTTGTTTGTAATTCTCCAGCAAGTTGCTGGAGTTTTTCATTTAGTTGATTCTCTTGACGTTGTAATTCTCCAACAAGTTGTTGGAGTTTTTCAGTATTCTGCGAATAGAACAGGTACCACTGTTTCATATACCATAGGTTCGTGACGCTGAACCCCTTTGCTTCCGGAAAAGCCGCCTGCAGATCCAGACTGATCTGTTCCACGACTCCGGCACCCCATTTTTCTTCAGCCTTGCGCAGTACGAGGTCTCGTCCCATTTGCAGATTTCTTAAACGTTTACGAAGTGCCCTCTATTGCGGAATCGGGCGAAAATCCGTATAATTGTATTCGGTTAGAGCGTGTTTACCTTGAACTTCAGGACTGACATACCCCAGCAACACGCCCACCCGATTACGGGGGGGGTACGAATGAGTTAGTTATCAACAACTTGCATATTTCTACCACGCAGATTCTACGGAATCTTGCGTGGTTATTTGTGTTTGAATAAACCCATGTAACTATATGGAACTGCAAATCAATGAGCCCTATGAGGCACCCGAGGTGGAAGTCCTCGAAATCAAAACCGAAGGTTTCATCCTTCAGGCAAGTGGCGGTGATTATCCCCAATGGCCCGGACAGAACATTTAAAACAGGAAGAGAAATGAAAAAGGCAATCATTCTTCTTTGTGTGGTGGCAGGGATTCTCTCCTGCACCAAAGAGCCGAAGGGGCCGCAGGAGCCCGCGGCTGATACCCCGATGACTTTCGAGATCAGCGTGGCCGAGACCAAGGCGGCGAAAGACGCCTGGGCTGACGGCGATCAGATTTATGTGTTCTTCCACGGGCTGGCGACCAAGTTTTTGATACTGGAACGCAGTAGTGGCAGTTGGACCTACATGTACGGAAAAGAGACAATTACTGCGGAGGATTTCAATGGGTTGGAAACCAAAAAGCTTACGGCAGTACACTTTCCTTTTCAAAACGTGATGGTGACTTATTCTGATAACAAGTTCACCTTTACAAAAAACAGCAAGCCTATCTATAACTACTATCTCTATGAGACCGACAAAGCCTACACCGTAAGTGGCACGACCGTGACTGTTACGCTTTCGCTGAGGAAGCCCGACGACATCGCGCTGTTCCACGTCAAAGGCCTTGAAGGAACCCAAACCGATTATACATTCGCTTGTCCTTTTGTCGTGCCGGTTGCCTGCACAAGCGTAGGTCTGGACGGGAAGATCGATAGAAATAGACTTCAGGCCGGCGCCCGCCTGAGCGGCATTGCCGATAGCGACGGCGCCATCTTCGCCGGGCGGCTATCTCTCGCTGGTTTATCAACAAACTACAACTTCACTTTTGCCAGCGATACGAAACTCTATACATATACAAAGAGCCTGACGCTTGCAGCCGGTTATATGTACAATATCGAATTACCTGCTTCCTTGACTGGCGACAGCGGCTGGACGGTGCAAAACGCCTCCGACCTTTATGTCGATATGGGATCTGTCGGGAAGTGGGCCAAGTGCAATCTGGGCGCTTCCTCCGAGACGGATTATGGTAATTACTACGCCTGGGGCGAACTCCAGCCAAAGAGCGCTTATGGTTGGGATAATTATTTGTGGGCCAACGGCGTAGGAACTAAACTTACCAAATACTGCAATGACTCCGCTTATGGCGATGAAGGCTTCACGGATGGGCTCACCGTGCTCCAGCTTGAGGACGATGCAGCGTACGCGGCCCTGGGCGGTATGTTCCGAATGCCGAGTAATGTTGATATTATAAACTTAGTAGCCACATTCTCCTCAACTTTGCCTCCTGATACGGGCTATACATGGACTTGGTGCGACGGAAGTACTACGAAATACAACGAGACGACTGTCAAGGGTTGGAAGATTGAGTATAATTCCACCCATGCCACCCTCTTCCTTCCCGCCGCCGGTTGTCGCGAGATCACGTCTCCAATATCTGAGGGTGAAGGGGGCCGTTACTGGTCTTCTTCCATCAATTCGACCCATTGGAATAGCGGAGGACCTGACGAAGCGCTGAATATCTATACCAATAACATCCAGCCCAGCAGGATGTCCCAAAAACGCTACCTCGGATTCTCTATCCGTCCTATCTACACAGGTAATTAAAGACAGCTAAGCTGATCAGGCCCCGGAGCGATCCGGGGCCTGATCAATTATTCTCGCCACTTTCCACCGCCGCCATCCTCAAATACGGCGTCTGGTGAGGACGAAACGCGGTTTGCCCTTCCGTCCACAAAACAGGGCCAAAATGAGGACGGGGAGCGGGGGGATCAGTCGATGGCTTCCAGGAGCTGGTCGCAGATGCTCTGCATGCCGCTGACGGAGGGGTGGCCGTTCTGCTTTTCGATGTCGTGGAGCTCGATGAGCTGGATGCCGTAGTGCTGGCAGACGACGCGCATGGATTCGTTGATCTCTTCCCGTAGCTCGGAGTTTAGGATGGAGTAGATCTTCGCCTTCGGGTAGCGCTTCTGCAGGGCGTCCAGCAGGCAGGCGAGGGCCGGGCGGAAGGACATGCAGTCCTCCTTGGTCCAGTCGGAATACTGATACTCGCCCACGGGGGAACCGGCCCAGGCGTCGTTGGTGCCGCCGAACAGGAAGATGATATCAGGCTCGCCGAGCAGGTCCACGCGGCTGGTGAAGGCAGAGGCGGAAGCGTCCCGCTTGAAGTAGCCGGTGCCGCAGATGGTGGTGCCGCCCCAGGAGTTGTTCTGTTCCAGCTGGTAGCCCTTGGCCTTGATGTACAGGCTCCACCAGGTCTGGTCCACCTCCTTGACGTCGTTATGGGCGTCCGGATAGAAGGGTGCATAACCTTCGGGATTGTATCCCTGGAAGGTGGAATAGGAGTCCCCGAGGACGGAGACCTTCTTCGGCTGGGCGCATGCGGCGCAGGTCGTCGCGACCAGCAGCGCCAAAAGGATGATCTTTTTCATATTTCTAGCTGTTTTCAGTTAACTTCTGGTACATCTTAAACAATTCTGCCACAATCTCCGGCTCAGTCATATCCTTACGGAAGCCGTAGGCCTCCAGGACGGCGGCATCGTTGGCACGGTGGGCTTTCTGTAACTCGTATGGCATCGTAAGGTCATCGTAAAGGTCAGCGAAACTACTATCAGGATACAAGGCGCGAGCATCAAGTATTGCCTGTGCTGTCTGTTCTATTCTTGCCCTTTGATTCTCGGAAGGTGAAGGCCACGGGAAATTGTTATAAACCACACTTCCTGCATAACGATAATCAGACTTGAGTCGGCCGCAGACAACCCTCATCCAGGCCATGTGAACGATAGAATCGATGACACCAAAATGATAAATCTCTGCATCGGGGACAATTACGACGGTATTGGCAGCAATGATACTATTGGGCATAAACCCGACAGGTATATATTTTCGCCGGCCTGATGAAACTTCCGGTATGCACAGATAAGGATTCTCGGTCTGAGGGGTAGAGAAAAACAAATATGGTCTTTCTGCTAATGCTCTTGTGGGGGCAGCTGTGCTTTTTAGTCGCATTTCTTTGACCGCCTGCAAACGTCTCATTACTTCCGCATTCTTTCTATACATAGCAGGAGAAACACCCTTAAGCCACAAACAATAGCGGATTTCATCTGAATTGATAAAATCGCGAGCTCCTACATAGCGCCGCACATATGGTTCCATATCTGGATCATCTGCTAATAGCCTCTCTTTCTCTTCCACAGAAAGAATGAGATTGCCGCCATCAGAGGGCTTGTTCCCATAACTAATGCTAGGGACATTGCAGAGGGGCTTGGAGCGAGTTCCGATAATCGCGTTGGGCGCATCAATCAAGTATGGATTGATATTCGACGCCTCCTGGATCTGACTCCCATCAAATAGTCTTCTCTTTTGTCCAGATTGGCCGCTCCGGAATCCGATGATTACGCAATGTACATGAGCTTTGGCTGAAGCCTCACTATCCCAAATAAAGGTCCTATATGCAAAGAGGATATTGACCTGGTACTGCTCGAGCAGTGGAGTCCAAAATGGGGCGACCTGTTCTCCTTGGGTGATGCTATTTGTGGATACGAAGGCGACCTTCACGTCTGTGCCTTGAATCATTGATGCCGCCTTGTAATACCATGCACCAACATAGTCAATACTATTAACCCGGTTACCTTTACCAAAAATGGCGACGGCTTCATTCTTTTGCTCGGCTGTCATCATAGAAGCGCCAATAAACGGCGGATTTCCCATAATGTAGTCCAGCTTACTCGCCGGCACCACCTCATTCCAATCCATCCTCAACGCATTCCCTTCATGGATATTGGTATAGCTCTTCAGCGGCAGGAAGTCCAGGTTCAACTGCATGATCTTCTCCGTCTCGAAAAGCATCTGGGCCTCGGCGATCCACAGGGCGGTCATGGCTACCGCCACGGCGAAGTCGTTGATCTCGATGCCGTAGAACTGATGGATGGAGACCTTGATGGGGTTGACGAACTCGCCGATCATCATCTGGCCTTTGTAGATGATTCGGATGGCTTCGTTCTCCAGGCGGCGCAGCGAGAGGAAGGTCTCCGTGAGGAAATTGCCGGAGCCGCAGGCCGGGTCGAGGAATCTGAGCGAAGCTAGTTTGTCCTGGAAGGCCTGGGCCATGGCAATGCGCTTCTTCTCGACGGGCATGGCCTTGATCTCGTCCAGTTCCTGTTTCAAGTCATCGAGGAAGAGCGGGTCGATGACCTTGTGGATGTTCTCGATGGAGGTGTAGTGCATGCCTCCGGCACGGCGGGTCTCGGGATTCAGCGTACTCTCGAAGACGCCGCCGAAGATGGTCGGAGAGATTTCGCTCCAGTCGAAGTCGTCACTGGCGTGCTGCAGGAGCAGGTTGGCGATGTGCTCGTTGAAGCGCGGCACTTCTATCCCCTGCTCTGCAAACAGGCCGCCGTTGACATACGGGAAGGCCTGCAGGTCATCCGGGAGATACGGGTCGCGCTGGTCGAGCGGGGTGTTGAGGACGTCGAAAAGTTCCAGCAAGCCCTTGCGCATCTCGCCGGTGCCAGCCTTGAATTGCACGAGGTAGTCATGGAACTGGGAGTGGCTGGAGAAGAGACCGGCGTCTTCGGCATAGAGGCAGAACACCAGGCGCACGCAGAGGATGTTGAGGCTGCGGAGGGTCTGGGGGTTATCGGGGTTGCGATATTCTTTCAGGAAGGCTTCGTAGATGTCGCCGATGATGCGGCCGGCGGCCATGGAAACCTCGACTTCTTTCTTGATATGGACGGAGGAATCGTCGACAAGGAAGGAAAGGCGCCAATATTCGTTCGGCAGATCCTTGAGGAGGATCAACTGCGGCTCGACGCCCGGGTGCTCCATATCGTAGACCAGGAAGGATTCGAAGTTGGAGGTGACGATCCAGCGCGGACGCTTGGAGTACGGGAGTTCCATTGAATAGCGCTTGGCCTGCTCGTAGGGGGTGAGGTAAGCGCCATTGGACTGCTTGATCTGCTTGTTGAGGTCTTTGCCGAGACTCTTCTGCTCGATCATCACGTGGGTGCTGTCGATGTAGCCGTCGATGAAACTGGTGTTGTCCAGGTGGACCTGGTCTTCGAAGGAGATGAACTTTTCCGGTTCGGCGATGCCGAATACCTCCCGGAGCAGGGACAGCCAGAAAGGCTGGCTCTGCCCTTTTTCGTAACCTTTATCGGTCCAGTATTCGACGAAATTCTGCGCCGCCTGTCGCTGCTTGGTGTCTGCCGCCATGGGTCTCGTTTCCGTGCTTGTCGAGCAAAATTAAGAATAATTCGTCGGAAATAAAAAGACGAATCTTGTTAAAACATATTGCGGTTATGATAAATTGTTATTACATTTGCAAAAACGATATAGTTATGACTGCAACAGTTAACATCATCAAAATTGGAAATAGCAACGGAATTATCCTTCCGGCAAAGATCCTAAGAGCGCTTGGGGTTTCGGCGAAAGATAAGCTGGAGATCAGCTGCGTTGCGGGTCGTGCTGTCTTGACCAGTGCGACAAACGATCCGTTTGCCGAAATCTCCAAAGGAGGATGGTACGAGGATCCCCGGGAGACGAACGAAATCGAAAAGGAGATTCGGGCATCCAGAGGGAAAACTTCAAAAGTTGTTGAATTATGAAATATCTTTTGGACACGAACGTTCTGATTTCAATGTTTCGTGGAAAGCAGATTATCCGGGAGAAAATCTTAAAAGTCGGGTTTGAGAATTGTTTGGTATCCGAGATTAC
This sequence comes from Bacteroidales bacterium, assembly GCA_017960585.1. Lineage (GTDB taxonomy): Bacteria > Bacteroidota > Bacteroidia > Bacteroidales > UBA932 > Cryptobacteroides. The sequence goes on along the minus strand of JAGCYX010000111.1, from coordinate 58,982 downwards.
ACTCGCTGAAATCACTGCCGGAGCCTATCTGGGGGATTATGAAAAGCACGCTCATGAAATCAATTTTCTGAAAAAGACATTCAACATACTTCCTATATCGCCCGCAATTGATAGATACGCACAACTACGTGCTGAGTTAGTGACGAAAGGAAGCAGAATCGATAGCTTGGATGTGTTCATAGCAGCAACAGCTCTTGAGCAAGATCTAACAATCGTAACTCATAATGCCAAGCATTTCAATAGAATTCCGGCACTGAAGATTGTTGATTGGGAGTCAGAAGAATGACTTGACCCGAGGTGGGACTGATTAATCAATGGGGTGGCACCGAAAATAGTGTTTTTCAGTGCCACCCTTCCTATTTCTTCTTAGGCCCGATGAAGTGGCAGTAACCTATCTGGATGCCCATGAAGTCGAGGTTGCGGGCGATCTTGAACTGGGAGAGGTGGGCGTTGTTGTTTGTCTGGTTCTTGTGCTGCCAGGTGTTGCTGTAGGTGGCGCCGACGAGAGGGACGCTGACTGTCAGGGAATTGGCGCCCCGCAGACGGATGCACAGGCCGCCGGCGATCTTCAGGCCGGTCGAGAAGGTGCTGTTCGTGCGCTGTTTCGCGTCCACAAAGCGGCCGTCCGCGTCGATGGGACAGGAGATCGTGGAGGCGTAATTGCCGTACAGGCGGGCTTCTCCGAAGACGGCGAAGGTCTGGCTGCCGAAGAAGGCAAAGTATTTGCGCAAGGCCAGCGAAGCGCCCCAGGTGTTGTTGACCATGTGGCGGTTGGAGATGCGCAGGTTCAGCAGGGACTGGAGTTCCTTTTGCTCTTCCGGGTCCTCCGAGAGGCTGCCCAGATCCATGGCGCTGCGCAGGTCCAGGCGCAGGTCGGTGTTCAGCGTATAGCCGCTGTAGTCCAGCCGGGTGACGAGCGCGAGGTCGTCGGCCACGAAATAGGAGAACTTGGGACTGACGCTGTATGTAGAAAGTTTCCCCGTGCCGATGTTGAGCAGGGACATGACGGCATAGCCGTCGCCGAGGTCGTCGCCGGCGACGTCGATACTGCGGAAACTGCCGGAGAGGCCGATACTGCGGCCCCCTTTCTTCTCGAAAACGACTTTTTCCGCTTCAGGGTCATAGATGCGGCTGAGGATACTCTGAGCTGAGGCGCTGACGGAAATCAGAAACAGCGCGAGGCAAAGAAATCTTTTCATGGTATAATGAATTTTAATTATTTGATACGATGGCGGTCATGCCGGGCATGAGGTGGGGATGCGGCTGCAGCGTGGCTTCCAGGTGCACCATACCGTTCTTCTCCACCACCGGGCTGATGGCCGAGACCACGGCCTCGTGCTGCTCGGAGGGATAGGCGATGGAGACTACCTGGATGTGCGTGCCCATCTGGTCCGGCGACTGGAGTCCCTGCTGCCGGCTATGGGGAGAGAATGGGTTCTGGCTTACCATAGAGGTAATTATGTGGTGGTTGGCTGTTCAAATCATAAAGATACGTTTTTTTTCTTATTTTTGTGAAAACACTATCAGACTAAACCACATTAATAGCATTCAATGGACTTTTTGACTTCCCTTGCAGAGAGTTTCACCAATAACCTGATTGCCGAGCAGCGCTACCGGATGATCCTGGACGGCCTGCAGGTAACGCTGATTATCACCCTGTGCGCCACCATCCTGGGCACCCTGCTGGGCGGCCTGGTGTGCTGGATGCGGATGAGCCGGCGGCCGTGGCTGCAGAAAATTGCCAAAGTGTATATTGACATCATGCGCGGCACGCCCGTGCTGGTGGTGCTGATGCTGATGTACTACGTGATCATGGCGCCGCTGGAGGCCACGGGCATCGTGGTGGCCATCGTCACCTTCGGCATGAACACGGCGGCGTACATCGGCGAGATGCTGCGCACCGGCATCCAGGGCGTTGACAAAGGGCAGACGGAGGCGGGTCTGGCGCTGGGCTACACGCCCCGGCAGACCTTTGTCAGGATCGTGCTGCCGCAGGTGGTGAAGGCCGTGATGCCCGTCTATCAGGGCGAGGTGATCAGCCTGCTGAAGGGCACCAGCATCGTGGGCTACATCGCCGTGCAGGACATGACCCGGGCCTCGGACCTCATCCGCTCCCGCACCTTCGACGCCTTCTTCCCCCTGATCCTGACGGCCATCATCTATTTCTTCATGGCCTGGCTCGTCGGGCGGCTACTGACCGCGCTGTCTTCGAAGGAGTATAAGAAGGCCACGGTGGCCGCTGTCCTGCTGCTGCTTGGCGGAACCGTCTGCTACGCGCCCACGCTTTTCTCCTCCAGGGAGAAGGCCGATGTGGCCGAAGTGCCGGCCGTATTCCAGGCCCTGAACGGGAAGCGCGTATGCGTTGTCCTCGGCAGTATCCAGGATATTGCCGTGACGGAGATGTCGCCCGGCGCCGACATACAGCGCGTATCGGGCATGCCCAATATGTTCATGACGCTCGAAAGCGGAAAATCGGATATCGTCGTCGGCGAAAACCTCCTGGTGACTTTTGACAAAGACCTTGCGGCCAAGGTGGACACGGTGGGAGCCGGCATTCCCCCGATTCCGTTGGGCGCCATCTTCCGTTTGGAGAACACGGAGCTGCAACAGGATTTCAACAGCTTCCTCTCCGATATACGCGCAGACGGCACTTATCAGGAAATCTACGATCGCTGGCGGAATCCCGAAGATATATCCACGCGCCCTCAGCCCGTACAGCGCGGTACGGGAAGAACCCTGACCGTGGCCGTGGCGCCGGACACGGCTCCGTTCAACTTCATCAGTTCGGGCGTGCCTGCGGGCCTGGAAATCGACATTCTCACGGAGTGGGCCAACCGGCGCAATTGGAAGATGGAGTTCCTTGCCATGGAATTCTCTTCCCTGATCCCCGCCATCCAGACCGGCAAGGCCGATCTGGCGATGGGCGTCATCAGCGCCACCGAGGAGCGAAAGAAACAGGTTCTCTTCTCGGACGGCTACCTGGCCTCGCACATTGTGTTTATGACGCGCAAAGGGGAAGCAGGCCTCCTCACGGATCCGGACCAGCTGTCTGAGCCGAAAGACACGGGGAGCAAGTGGCCGTGGATCGCGGCTGTCCTGGTCGTGCTCGGCGGCGGCATCTTGCTGCTGGTCCTCCGGAAACCCGGCGCACGGAAATCCACCGGCAGGCCCGCGTCGCAGGCCGCCGACGCTCCTGTCATCCGGATCTCCCACCTGAAAAAGAGTTATGGCTCCCTGGCGGTGCTGAAGGACATCAATGCCGATGTGCACCGCGGGGAGGTCATCTCCATCATCGGCCCTTCCGGCACGGGCAAGAGCACGCTCCTCCGTGCCCTCAACCTGCTGGACCCGCCTACCGGCGGAGAGGTCTTCATCGACGGAGAGAATATCCTTTCCAAAGGCTATCCCGTCCACCTGATGCGCCAGAAGATGGGTATGGTGTTCCAGAGCTTCAACCTCTTCGAGCATAAAACGGTGCTGGAGAATGTCATCATGGCGCCCTGCCAGTTGCGCGGGGAGGCTGTTGAGAAAGCCCGCGAGGAGGGCATGGCGCTCCTGCGCAAGGTGGGGCTGGGCGAGAAGGCCGACGTCTATCCTTCCAGCCTCTCCGGCGGCCAGAAGCAGCGCGTGGCCATCGCACGCGCCCTGGCCATGAAGCCGGAGGTCATCCTCTTCGACGAGCCCACGTCGGCCCTGGATCCCACGATGGTGGGCGAGGTGCTCAGCGTCATCCGCCAGCTGGCCGACGAAGGCATGACCATGCTCATCGTCACCCACGAGATGAAGTTCGCCCATGACGTGAGCACGCGCATCTTCTTCATGTACGACGGCTTCATCCACGAGGACGGCACCCCGCAGCAGATCTTCGAGGCGCCGGTCCACAGCGCCACCAAGGCCTTCATCCAGCGCATCCGCAGGGAGGTGTTCGAGATCGACGGCCCGGACTTCGACTTCCTGGGCATGCAGTCGGCCCTCGGCGCGTTCTGCTACAAATACGGCATCCCCGGGAAGCAGGAAGCGGCGCAGCGGCTGTGCAAGTTGATGCTGGACGACGTGATGGCCGCCTACCGCCCCATCACCGTCCGTCTCACGCACAGCGAGCAGTCCGGTGTCACCGCCCTGGACTTCATGGTGGAAAAGATGGAGACGACGCCCCTGAGCGAGGCGCAGCGCAAATCACTCTCCGGACAATGCCGGCAGGTCGTGGAAGAGCCCACCGAACGGGGCTTCCGCGTGAAACTCATCCTCGGATAAGGAAATGCAACTATCCTTTCATCCGGTGACGATTTCTGACCGGGAGTCGATGCAGGCCGCGGTGTTCCAAGCAGGACGGCGCAACAGCAACTACACCTTTGCCAATATTCTGGGCTGGCAGTTCCTGTACAAGACCGAGGTATGCTTGCTCCGGGATGCCATGGTTCTGCGCTTCATCCTTAGGGGAAAGCGAGCCTATATGGTCTGTACGGCCGAGGATGATGTGCCCGAAGAACTGGTCCGGGCATTGTTGGCGGACAGTGGCGGAAAACTGACCATTTATGGCCTGGAAGACGCTCAGCTCCCATTTCTCACGTCCCGCTTCCCCGTGACTGCGAAGCCGCTGCGTGACCAGTTGGATTACATCTACCGCCGCTCGGATCTGGCCGTGTTGCCGGGCGGGCATTTGCAGGCCAAGCGCAACCACATCCACCGCTTCCGGGCCGGTTATCCCGATTTTGAATACCGCCCGCTGACACCGGATCTGTTTGACGAATGTCGCCAGCTGACCGCGATGTGGCAGGAAAAGAAAGAGGTCAAGGATTCATTGATCGGAGAGCGGCATGTGATGGAAACCCTCTTCTCGAATTGGGATACATTAAGTATGGAGGGCGGCAGCATATACGCGGACGGGCGTATGGTTGCCTTCTGCTTCGGCGCCGCCGTCACCCGGGACACGTTCGATGTCATTGCAGAGAAGGCCGACCGCAACATCGAGGGTGCATATGCCATCATCAACCAGCAGTTTGCCAGTCATCTGCCGGAACAATACACCTATGTGAACCGGGAGGAGGATATGGACATCCCCGGCCTGAGAAAGGCAAAGCTGTCGTATCATCCCGAAATCCTGTTGAGTTTCAATGCCGTACACATTGCATAGAATGACGCCGGCCGATGCTCCGCTTACCGTGGAGTGGATGGTGCGCCAATACGGCTTCGACCGCGCGGAGGTCGAGGCCTGGGTGCGTGACCTGCATTTCAACTGGCCGCTCAGCGTCAAGGCCGTCGACGATGAAGGAAAGGTGATCGGCCTGCTCAACATGAGCGATTACCGCATCGAGGAGGAGACCCCGCAGATTCTGACCGATGCTCCCGAGCTGCTGGCCTCGTTGAATGCCCAACGCTACACGGCCGTATTCTCATTCATCGTGGCCGAAGCCTGGCGGGGAACCCGTCTCAACTACGATATGCTTATGTCCATCATGCCGGAACTGAAGGCGCGCTATGACTTCATCTTCATTCCGGTCATGCACCGCCTGAAGACCCACGCGTACTGGCAGCGCTGGGGCGCCACCGAGTTTTACCGCGATTCGGACTGTGTCTGTTATAGACTGACGCACAGTCTTCTCATAGGCGAGAAAGGGCTGCTTGTATAGGATTACAGGTCGCGGTGCAGTTTCTTGGAAATCTTCAGGCTGGTCTTGAGGGACTTGACGTCGCTCCTGGACAGAGAGGTTTCTGCGATGAGGATCTGCTTGCCGAGCAGGCCCTTGTTGAAGGTGCAGTTCACGGTGCCGCCGTCGCGGGTGGGGAATTCCTTCTGCGCGCCATCCTCTTCTTTGAACATGTCCAGAAGGGCGTCCAGATTGTCCATAGCATCATCGTAGGTGGTGCCGAAGTCCAGCATCACACCGCCGCTGGGGATGGTGAACGAGGTGAAATCATCCTCCGATCCAAAGATAAAGGAAGCCGCAACGTTGCTGATGCAAAGGAAGAAGGAGGGGTTACCCTCGTCGTCCTTGACTTTGTACAGGGAGATTTGCTTGCCCAGACCGATGGCATCGCCGAAGGTGGCATTATTCTCTACGGAAGCAACTTCCATACAGCCCCCTGCGGGGATATCTCTCTGGGCGTAAGCGCTGATAGCCAGGCATGTAAGTGCAAGCAGCACAAGAATTTTCTTCATGGTAAATCAGTTGTTAGTGTGTTTGTATCGGTGCAAATATAAAAAAATCCCAAATCTTTTATTTCAGAAGCTTGTCTCGCAACGCGGTCTGCTCTTCGGCGGAGAAGCCGAGAGCCTTTTCCAGATAAGCCTCCAGGGAACCGTATTTTGCTTCTATAAGGTCCAGGGTGCTCTCGAAATTCTCCACGCTCACGCCCACCATGGCGCGGATGAAGGCGAGTTCTTTCTCGCCGCCGCCCATCTGGGTGATGCGCTCCGACAGCGCTTCCACCGCGGATGCATAAGACACGTTGGACAGGGCGAAATCCTCCACGATGGTCTTCCGGTCGGCGCCCAGGGCGGCCAGCACGAAGGCTGTGGCCCAGCCGGCCCGGTCCTTTCCCTGGGAGCAGTGCCAGAGGACACCGCCCTTGGCATTCAGCACACCCTTCAGGAACTGCCCGTAGTAGCGCTGGGAAAGCGTATCCATCACGATGGCGGGATAGAGTTTATCCGCCAGTTCCTGGGCCTGGGGCACAAAGGCGTACTTTGCCAGGGTTTCCAGGATATTCGCCGACTGGATCTGCGTGGTGTCGGTTCTTCCGGAAGAGAATACGTCGATGAACGCTTGCGGGAGGGTGGATAGACGGGTGATGGAAACCCCGTCCATGGTGCGGTCGGGATTGGCCTCGGCTTCGGCGTCGAAACGGAAGTCATAGACGTCGCTCAGATGGAAGAAGCCCTTCAGCATGGCGACATCCCGGTCGCTTGCCAGGGACAGATTCCCCGAACGAACCAGTTTTTTCCAGCGGATGCTGCGCCCGTCCTGCATCACAAGGCCGCCCAGTTCACGACCGTTCTCAATCCTTTCAAAGGGAAGGATTCTGTCTTTGGGCGTGTGATTACAGGATGATAACATGGCAATAAGCAGCAGGAGTTTACAGGTGTTTTTCATATCATTTGCAGGATACGCTGGAAACTCTCCTCCGGAAGGGCGGTATGGAAGGCCATGTCGTACACATACGGGACCTTGAAAGCATAAAAAGGCATCAACCGCTTGATATAGGACCCAAGTACCTGGGGATCGGTGGTGCCCATGTAGGCCGGATAAAAGATATCCCAGTGCGCCTTCATGGTTTCAGGCGTGACGTGGAACAGGACGTCGGCCCGCTGTGCGCTCATTCTGTGGCACATAATCCAAACCATCGCCAGGTCCCATTCCGGGCTGCCATAGCTGAACTCGCCTACGTCGATCCAGAGGGTGCGGTCCCCGTCAGTGATGATGTTGCCGATCTGGAGGTCTCCGTGCAGCAGGGTTTCGGGCTCCGGGACCGTCTCCAGGAAGGCCAGGGCGCGTTGTTTGAACGATTCCGGCACCAGGTTCTTCTCCTGGTAGAATTGCGTGAGGGCCTGCTTGTAGGAACGAAGGCGCTTCGTGTCTGCCGGCATGGAGTGGAGCTTCCGGGCCCAGTCGGCAAAGGTAAGGGAAATCTCCTGCAACCGCTCCGGCTCTTCTGAGATGATGCGGGTAAAGGAGCGCTTGTTCCGAATCAGTTCATATTCAGCCCCGAATCGTTCTCCGTCGGTGACCAGACGATAGGGCTCCGGCGTGGGGACGCCCAGCTCATAGACGGTACGGGCGGTGAGGAACTCGGCCTTGGCCCTTTCGGCCTCAAAGCCCGGCTTGTAGAGTTTCGCCAGGGTGTTCTTGGTCTTATGGGTATAGGAAATGGCGGTTCCGCCTTCTCCGGTCTGGACATACTCATCCAGATTGATGAGTTCGTAATTCTGTGTTTGTGTCATATTCATGTGGTCGTATTACTCACGGTCCTGCCTACGGCACAAGAAATACCAACTAATAGATTAGCAGTCGGTTTTTCTTGTGGCGATAAACGCGAAACGAGGCGTTATTTGCCGATGAAGGTAAGAATCTTCTCGACAGCTTCGTCCTCGGACAGGTAGTCCATATCGAGGATGGTGTCGTAGTTGCGCATGTCGTAGCGGCTGAGCCCGGTGTAGCGCTGCACATAATTGTCGCGGCCCTTGTCCGTGTTCTCTATCAGCTCGATGGCCTCTTCGCGGGTCATGCCCTGCTTGGCCATAATGCGCTCGATGCGGTGCTCCTTGGAGGCGGTGATGAAGATGTCCACCTTGTTGGGGCGGTCCTTCAGCACGAAGAAGGCGGAGCGGCCGGCGATGACGCAGGAACCCTCGTCGGCGAAGGCGTTGAGGATTTCCTTTTCCGCGTCGAAGATGTCCTGCACGGTCACGGCCTCCTTGTATTCGCGGGAGAAGGTATATCCACCCACTTTGATGGAGGATTTGTTGGCAGGAGTAGTCTGCTCAAATATATCCGTGAACCAGTTCTTCTTCTTTTTCTTCAGATGCTCGATACCTTCCCGGGTCAGGTTGAATTTCTCTTCCAACTCCTTGATAAGGTGCTTGTCGCTGTAGTTTACGCCTAGTTTCTCTGCCAGTTTCCGGCCCACGGTGCCGCCACCGGAACCCACTTCGCGGCTAATGGTAATAACAAAGGGATCGTTGAGTTTCATATGGCTCCAATTTTTGGTAAAATTAAAAAACAATCATCAAACAAGCAAGGTTCATTTAAAGAATTAAAACTTACGACAATGGTGTCAACGGATAAACGATGTTCACGAACAGCGCCACCACCGTGGTGTTGCTCAGGAACGAGCTGAGGCCCGCCACAACGACGAACAGCACCTCGGAGATGCTCAGCACATACTCCACCATGACCCAGGAGGCGGTGGCAAAAATATGCTTGAGCTCCTTCCATATGGGTTTCACCAGCTTCTGGAGGCCATATTTCCTGTCCACCGTGAAGGAGGTCCAGACGACGAAGAAGAGGAAAGAAATGCCTTCCGAGATGGTCGACGCCAGGGCCTATTTCATTTCTTTTCAAACTTGAACAGCATGGGATAGACGCCGAAGTCCACAAATCCGACGAGGCTCACTTCCCAGGAATAGAAAAACGAATTACCCATAATCAGAAATAACTCTTTAGCAGTTTCCTGACTTGAACGCCAAAGAAGAGTTTCTCCACGAATGTCGGTTGCTGGAAGACCGTCCGGAGGATCACATCAAGGGTGGCGAATTTGCCGGCCCGGGCGTCGAATTCGCTGTGGTCTTCCTTACCGGTGTACTCCTTGGCAAAGGCATCCCAGAGCCGCTGGAACTGGTCCAGGGTCATATGGAAGATGTCCTGCACCCGTTTCATGGGGGCGTACAGATGGCATATCAGGAACAGGTGACCGATGTCAAACATAGGGTCTCCGTAGGCAAACCGGTCCAGATCGATCCAATACAATTGCTCTCCTGCCTGGATGAGATTGCCCGTCTGGAAATCTCCGTGGGAGCAGCCCGTACTCTCGGGGATGGTTTCAATGAAGGCCCGGATGGTCTTTTTATTCTTGCTGCTCACATAAGTGGCCTTCTCAACAGCCAGTAACGCCTGCTGCTTCCTGCTGGGGAAGAATTCCGTATTGCAGGGCGTGGCAGCGAGTTCCTTGCCTTTTTGGCACAGAAGCCGGGCCATTTCTTCCGTGTGCTCCGGATTCTCCTGGCAGATGCGCGAGAGGGATTTCTTGCCTTTAATCAACTGGGAGATGGTGCCATAGGCGTCTCCTACGCGTACGATGTTATACATCTCGGGGACGGAAAGGCCCAGACCTGCAACGGCCTTGGAAATGTCATATTCGTGCTGGACCGCCTCCAATGTGCTCAGGCGGGGTTTGTTTATCTTGAGGATTTCGCCCGGGGCCGCGGGATTGACATACGTCTTCCCGTTGCCGCCTTCGCCTACCTGCCGCCAGTCGGCAAGATTGATTTGTGAATACTGGTTGTGGTTCATGGCTACTTCAGCCTTTTTCGTGGTTATTCTGTCTTAATTCCTATAAAGTTAGGTTTTTGTGTCGAGATTGCCAAAAAGTAAAAGCCTCAGTCTGTACGTATTTGCAAATCCTGAGAACTTTTTGTAAATTTTGAAAGTGTGCGGGCGGGAAAGACTAAGCCTGGGCGCCGCGCATCCAGGCCGTTACGGTGGCCCCGATGTTCTGCTTGAACGTAGCGCTGAAGGTGCTGTAACTGTGGAATCCGCTCTCGAAGGCGAGCTGCTGGGCGGTGAAGGTGCGCTGGTCGGCCACGGCCTCGTGGTACAGGCGGATGAAGTGGCGGATGCGCAGGCCGTTGATGTAGGCGTTGTACGTGATGCCCTGCTGGGCGAAGTGCTGGCTCAGGTAGTAGCGGTTCGTGCCGATGGTCTGGGCGAGATGGGCCAGGGTGAGGTCGTGCTGCAGGTAGAGGTGCCCGTCTTCGCAATGCTTTTTCAGGAGTGCGCCGATGTTGACGCGGATGGCCGGTGCGACGGATGCCTTCTGCGTGTCGGTGTCCGGTTCCTCGGCCGATGAAGCGGGTTCGCTCAACTGCTGCAGGGTCTCCACGCGCCACAGGAGCAGCGCCGCAATGATGATACCGTCTATCTGAAGAAGATACACAAGAACCCGGCTCCTTTCAGATGTGCTGCTGTACATGACGAAAAACAGCAGGAACAGGATCAGTATCAGCAGACTCTGCCAGACCTCCTTGTGCTCCAGGTCAGCATAATTGTCCCGCAGCCAGCGCCCGTAGCGCCGGACGGCAAAGAACATATACAGCATCAGCAGCGCATATAGGACATAAACATAAATGCTCGCCGGAATGAAAAACGCATTGTCTTCCCGGATGACGCACAGGGAAGATAGAATAAAGGCGGGAATCAGCAGGATGAACATGGGCCAGACGCTCCGCTGCCGGTCCTGCAGCATGGACAGCAGAACGCCCGCCACCGAAGGAATCAGCATCAGCATATCCAGGATGCAGGCGATGGTATAAACCGTAAGCGAAGTATGAAAGGCGTAGAACAGCCAGAATCCGCGGCTCAACGCACCGGCGAGCAGGAAGGCCGCCGCCCACCGGCGCAGCCGCACGGGAGATGTCACTTCCGGCGCAACGGCATTGCCGCGCCGCAACAGCAGATAGAGTGCCGCCACGACGCTCAGCATGATTACGCCTCCGTACAGGAGGACGAACATGATGTCTTGCAGGATCTCTGACGCTTCCATAAGGTATTCAACCGCCGGTCCATACAAAGGTACACATTATTTTGCACATTCTACCGGGGGCGTGGACGAGATTTGTTCGGCCGCGGGGCGGCCTCACATTTCTCGGGGTGTCCGGGAGCAATCATCAACGGCAGATGCGGCCGAAGGCCGCTTTCTGTATGCGGGCGGGCGGCGGAAAGCTAGCTTTCCAGCCGATCCGCCTGCATACAGAAATGCCGCACCAGTTTGGTGCGGCATCTGCCTTGCTGATTGCATAGCGCGGAGGGAACGAGATTCGAACTCGTGATACGGTTACCCGTATGCAGGTTTAGCAAACCTGTGGATTCAGCCACTCTCCCACCCCTCCAATCGTACCCATCGGTTTCCAAACTTGGAAGTCTCCGTGTCGGGACGACAAAGTTACAACATTTTCTTGGTTTTCCAATTGTTCTGCATCAAAAGGAAGAAAATCCTAACTTGGTACCTTCGGGCATCGGATGATTCATCCACCTACACACTCTCAGAATTATCAAAACACAGTTTCAGAATTTGCAAAAACGTCTCAGAATATGCAAAATCTGCAGTCTGAAACCCCCAACCTGTTGGAAATATGGTCCGGGGGGGGTATATTAGTGTTTATATTCGTTGACTTATTAACCACCAATAACATGGATACAAATAACAAAGAACACTATGAGGCCCCTTCAACGGAAGTCCTGGAGGTGAAACAGGAAGGCATCATTTGCGCCAGCGGACTGGACTCTCCCAGCAATTATCCCAACGGCGTTGATCCGTTCAATTTTTAGCAAGGAGGATAAGACCATGAAGAAAGTATTTGGATTCTTTGCGATGATGCTCGCGATAGCGGCCTGCAACAAGAATGAAATTGAACTGCCTGTTGAGAATGCCGGAACCATTCCCTTTACCGCCACAATCAGCGTAGAAAACAGTGCCGCTACAAAGGCGCTTGCCGAGAGTGGCAGCACCATCGAAGCCACGTGGGCGGCCGGAGAGAAGGTGGCTTTGATTTACACCGTCGGCACCACGACCTATGTGGCGGAAGCCGAGGTAACGCCGCAAACCGACGGTACAGCAACCATCAGCACGACGTTGGACGGCAGTCCCGCCGACGACACCGACGTGACAATTGTATATCCCGCTTCAGCTGTTGATGCAACGACCAAGGACGTGAAGACCGATCTGCTGGTCTCGCAAAACGGACTGTTGACAGGCGACGGCAGCATCAGTAAGATGTACGACCTACGCAAAACCACAAGCCCCGCCAAGTTGAAGATTGACGGCACAACGGCCTCGTTGAAGGGGCTTGTCTCGCTCACCAATCAGTTTGCCATCTTCAAGTTCACGATTCAGGATATCAGCGCGACCGCACAGAATGCCACGGAGTTCAAGGTCAGCGACGGCTCGGGCAACGTGATAACCACCGTTACCCCCTCACCGGCCAGCGGCGAACTCTATGTCGCCCTGCCCGTCATGGCTGCCGGAACATACTGGTTTAACGCCACTATCGACAGTAAGCCTTACATAGCCAAAGCAACCACAACCGCTGCAACCTCTGCAGGGAATTACTATCAGACGACAGTGAAGATGGCAACGCTTGGTGACGTGATTCTGTCCACAGGCAAATTCGCCGCGGCTGGTACAGATGGCTCCGTGGCCAAGATTGTTTATGTGGGCAGCGACACCGCCGAGGCCGCTTACAACCACGGCCTGGCGCTCGCTTTGAGCGATGCGAATAGTGAGAATTTTTGCAATTGGAAGACATCAGCGACTGATGCCGGTCATACCAAACAGACCAGCAGCACTTTCACGAGCGAGAGCGGCCTACAGTACAATGCTACGCACAATACTGACGATTATCCCGCCTTCAAGGCTGCGATAGCCAACAACAACACCGCATCGCCCACAGGTTGCTCCGCATGGTTCCTGGCTTCAGGCTATCAATGGGCTAAGATAATCGCTAGCTATGGCATTGCAAACTTGAAGACTACTGCAAACGGTTATACGTGCTTGTCGACGTACGACTACTGGTCGAGTTCGGAGAGCTCAGTCTATCTCGCGTGGCGCCTTACTGCCTCCAGCGGCACCTGGAACGATTTTAGTAAGGACAGCTACGCCCTTGTCCGTTCCTGCCTCGCTTTTTAGCCCGCCATCCCATCATATTAGCATAAAGCGGTCATGTGGCCGCTTTTGCTATGTGTCCTCCGCTCTTTATTTGCGGGCGCCGAGGAGGCCGAGAATCTTGAGGGCGACGTCGCTGTTTTCCTGGGTGCAGCCGAAGTCGCGGGAGTGCGGGCCGTAGGCGAAGAGAGGGACCATCATCGGGGAATGGCTTCCGGAGCCGAAGACGGTGCGGACGAAGCCGGTCTTGTCGAAGTCGAGGGTCTCGGCCAGGGTCTCCGGCAGTTAGTATTTAGAAGCAGTCTATTTCTTTACCAGAACTTTCCAGCGACCTGATTTGCGGCCCTCGATGCGGAGAAGATAACCTAATTTTTGTAATCTGGTTAGATGGTACTTCACGCCATCTGGAGTCAAATTGAGAAGCGGAGCCATGTCCTGCCGGGTTAAATAAGGGTCCTCTGTAAGCAAGTCCAGTAACTTTTGGGCAGTGTCGCTGACTGGCTTTTGGGTAGTTTTTTCCGTCTTAGGGGTAGTCTTTTGGGTAGTACCCTCTGCCTTTTGGGTAGTATTCTCCGCCTTTGGTGTGGATTCCTGGTCGATAATACGCTGGAAATCTTCCTCACTTCTGCCGTATAGAACACTATAGACGGTTGTGAAGAAGGAAGAAGCATCGGATTCGAATTTAGGCATCCGGTCTTCCTTAAAGAGACGGAGTTCGGAAGTCAGTTCTGTGATCTTCTGGAATCCGGAACCGCGTTTCTCCATATAGTCCAACTGCGTGAAGACATCGGCGATGATGGGATTACGGCGCTTGGATGGAACCTTAAGGATGTCACGGTCCTGAATTCTGGTCCCGTCGAACATTCCTCCAGGTGAGTAGAACTCAATGCGGTCATCATAGATATCCACGTGCACCTCACTGCCGACCTCGGTCATATCACGATGGATGAGGTGGTTCACGCAACATTCCAGAATGGCACGGTCGGCATACTCCGGGAAGTTGAGGCGATAGTCGGGAAGTTTGAACCAGCGCTTGGCGGTATTGGACTTGATGAACCCTCTCATCATCTTGAGAAGGTACAGCAGATTGCCGCTGTATTCGGCATCGTTGATGGCATCGGTCTTAGTAAGGCCGTTCCAGTGGGTGCAGAACACACGGGATTGGTAAACCTCACAATTGTCGGAGAAAAGGAGTCCGCCGTTTGTGAGGGTGCCGTCTTCCTGGACGAGGCCCCATGATACCGGGTATTTGTCGTCCCAGGCCTGCTGTGTCCTCTCGTGGTACTCGTGGGCGAGCATCTTGAAGGAATGCTTTTCGATGGTCTCCCGACTTGGGAGTGCATCCCAACTGCTGTTGGTGCCTTTCAGCACCAACTTCAGCAACTCCCGGGAAGAAGCCACAACGCTCTCGTTACCGGAACGTACATACGCTTGACGGGAACCGTCGAGGACAAGGTAATATGGCGTGAACTGCCCAGGCTTTACGAGCACCTCAAGTACTTTGTGGCCTTGCTCGTCTTCTCCTGGAGTCAGCGTCCAGTCCGGCACAGGATCCAGGTGGGCGTTGATCTTCTGGCTGATGAAGTCGGAATCGCTTTGCGGATTGGCAAGGCCGGTCACATTGCCGTCGTTGTCAACGCCGTAGTAGAGTGCGCCGCCTTCGGAATTGGCATAGGCGCTGACACTCTTCAGCCAGTGGCTGATTTTCTTCCGCTCCAATTCTTGCTTGAAGTCGTATTCCGTACATTCGGATATGAGTTTGTTTCCAAGAATCTTCATGGATCAGTAAGTTACAGGTTACAAATTTAGCATTATTGGCACATAAGAAAAAATAAATGTTCGCAACTGGCCGCGGATTTGTTCCGGCAAATACATATGAAAATTGCGGGAAAGATCCCGCAATTTTTCAGTAACGACGCTATTACTGCCGGATTGTGTAAATGCCAGTAGCTATTTGCGTGCGCCGAGGAGGCCGAGGATCTTGATGGCGACGTCGCTGTTTTCCTGGGTGCAGCCGAAGTCGCGGGAGTGGGGGCCGAAGGCGAACAGGGGGACCATCATCGGGGAATGGCTTCCGGAGCCGAAGACGGTGCGGACGAAGCCGGTCTCCAGGTTGCCGCCGTTGAGGATGGTGGCGCCGGTCTCGTGGTCGGCGCTGATGATCACCAGGGTGTGGCCGTCCTTCTCGGCGAAGCGGACGGCGGCCTCGACGGCCTTGTCGAAGTCCAGGGTTTCGGCCAGGGTTTCCGGCAGCTCGTTGGCGTGCTCGTGCTTGTCGATGCGCGCGCCCTCGACCATCAGGAAGAAGCCTTTCTTACTGTGCTTGGAGAGGTAGTCGATGGCCATCTGCGTGGTGGCGGGGAGGTAGTCGCCGCGGTCGAGGTGGACGCTTTCCGGAAGATAGAGCAGGCGGTCGGAGGCGGCGACGGCGGGGTCGGCCGGGTCATAGACCACGGTGAAGGTCTTCTTGATGGCGTCCTGGGTGAGGACGGGCATGCTCTCGAAGGTGGACTGCGTGCCGGCGGAGGCGAACTTCAGGGCGCTGGCGGGCAGGTCGGCCCAGATCTCCTCCTTGTCGCCGCGGGCGGCCTGGTGGGCGAAAAAGGACGCCGGGGTGGCACCGTTGAGGTCGTCCGTCGAGACGACGCCGCAGGCGTAGCCCAGCGGGGTCAGGAGTTCCGGGATGTTGGGAATGTTCACGCGGGCGGTGTCCTTCCCGACGAAGCCGTTCTTGGTCTTCCGGCCGGTGGCGTAGGCGGTGCCGGAGGCGGCGGAGTCCGTGGTGAAGTTATCGGCGGACTGCGTCCGGACGAGGCCGAAGGTCCTGAGGTTGGTCATCGTCAGGGAGCCGCCGTTGGCGTACATGGCGGCGTTCACGGCGCCGTGGCCCATGCCGTCTCCGATGAGCAGGATGACGTTGCGGACGCGGGTGTTCTTGCCGTCCACCTTGAAGGAAGGCGTGTAGCTGTCCTGCTGCGTGGCGTAGGCCCCGGCGGCGACGGCGGTGATCTCCGTGTTTTCGGTCTGGGCAGCGAGGGTCAGCGTTGCGAGCAGCGCCGCGAGAAGGATAAAGGTCTTTTTCATGTATAATTGGTTTTATTTAATCCAGATTTCGTCGATGAAGATGAAGCCCTTGCTGCCGGCGCCGGGGTGCCACTCGGGGATGTCGCCGATGTTCTTGGCGAACACCTTCACATAGCGCCCGCGCGCCTGGACGGCCGCTTCGCAGTCCCAGATGCGGATCTCGTAGTCGCGCTCGCCCATCGTGTTGTCCACGTGCGCGAGCTGCACGTACTGCGTGTCGTCGTCCGAGACGAAGAACTCCACGTACTTGGGCATCCAGATCCAGGAGCGGGCGTCCTGGCAGAAGCCGGCGCCGACGGTGGAGATGTCGCGTACGCTGCGCAGGTCCACCACGGCCTCGAAGTCGGTGTCCTGGTAGCCCTGCCAGCCGCCGGTGCGCCAGTTCAGGCCGCCGCGGGTGTTGTCGATCAGGCCCTCGTCGCCGCCGGCGGTATACTGGCGGTTGTAGCGGGCGTGGAGGGTGATGTCGCGGTCGCGCTGGATCTGGCGGACGGCGCAGCGGGTGGTGAAGCTGCGGCGGCTGTCGATCTCGGAGTATGCCTCCATGGCGCAGGGTTCATAGACGGTGAAGGGACCCTCGTAGGGGCGGAAGTCGCCGTCGCCGATGCGGTACCGGATGCGGCCTTCGCCGGAAATGGCGACGCGCAGGGAGTCGGCGAAGATGTCGTTGTCGACTTCGAACACCGGATTGGTGATGATGGTCTTCACTACCCTCGTCATTCCGGACTGCGATCCGGAATCTCCGGGGGTGACAGGGTAGCGGCCGAGCGCGCTCAACACATACCATGCGGACATCTGGCCGCAGTCGTCGTTGCCGCAGAGGCCGTCGGGGGCGGCGGAGTAGAGCGTCTCGAGGATCTGCTCCACGCGGGCCTGCCGCTTGTCGGGCCGACCGACGAAGTCGTAGAGCCAGGCCACGTTGTGGCTGGGCTCGTTGCCGTGGGCGTACTGGCCGATGCAGCCGGTGATGTCGACCTGCGTGCGGCCGGTGTTGCCTTCCTCGGCCTCGAACAGCGCGTCCAGGCGCTGCTCCAGGGCTTCGGCGCCGCCGAGGGCGTCCATCAGCCCGGCCAGGTCCTGCGGCACGAAGAGGCTGTACTGCCAGGAGTTGGCTTCCGTATAGTGGTTATTGACCTCGCGCGGGTCGAAGGGGCTGACCCAGCGCCCGTTGAGGCGCGCCCGCATGAAGCCGGTCGAGGGGTCGAAGACGTTGCGCCAGTACTGCGCGGAGGTCATATATTCTTCGTAGACGTCCATATGCCCGAGGTACTTCGCGACCTGGGCGGTGCACCAGTCGTCGTAGGCGTACTCCAGCGTCTTGGACACGCTCTCGTGGTCGTCGTCCGCCAGCACCAGGCCGTTGGCGCGGAAGCTGGCCATGCCGTACTCGGGCCGCTTGGAGCTGACCAGCAGGGCTTCCAGCGCCTTCTCTACGTCGAAGTCGGTGAAGCCGCGCGCGATGGCGTCGGCGATCACCGGGGCGGAGTTGTAGCCGATCATACAGTCGGTCTCGTAGCCGGAGAGTTCCCAGACGGGCAGCTTGCCGCCCTCGTCGTAGATGGACAGGAAGGTCTTCAGGAAGTCGTAGCTGCGCTCGGGTTCGAGCTCCCAGAGCAGCGGGTGCTCGCCGCGGAAGGTGTCCCACAGCGAGAGCACGGTGTAGCGCTCCCAGCCGTCGGCGCGGTGCACCTGGCGGTCCATGCCGCGGTACTCGCCGTTGGCGTCGGAGTAGAGCGAGGGGTGGATGCCGGTGTGGTAGAGGGCGGTGTAGAAGCGGCGCAGATGCTCCTCGTCGCTCCAGGGGCACTGGAGCTTGCCGAGATACTGCTCCCAGGCGGCTTCGGTGGCCGCGCGCTGCGCGTCGAAGCTGACGGGGTACTCGGACTGCAGGTTCAGCCGCGCGTTCTCCTCCGACACGGAGGAAATGGCCACGCGCACCGTCACCGTCCGCGCGCTCTTCGGGAAGGTGAACTCGGCCCGGCGGCCGCCGTCGAGCAGTTTGCATTTCGCGGCGGCGGAGAATTCCATCCAGAAATAGACGTCCTGCTTGTCGGCCCAGTAGCTGGACTGGCGCCAGCCGCTGCAGCCGTTCCTGGACGGGGTGATGCGCCAGGCGTCCAGCGGGTCGCGGTGCCGCAGGTCCACGGTGATGACCGGCTTCACGCCGGCCGGGAAGGTGTATTCGTGCACGCCGACGCGCCGGCCGGCGGTCAGGCGCACCTGCACCTGGGGCCCGTCGAGGAAGACCTCGTAGTAGCCCGGGGAGGCCTTCTCGCGTTCGTGCGAGAACGCGGACGGCTCCGTGCCGGGCAGCACCAGGATGTCGCACCAGTCCTGGCAGCCGGTGCCGCTCAGGTGCGTGTGGGAGAAGCCGCAGATGACGTTGTCGCTGTAGTGGTAGCCGCTGCAGCCGTCCCAGTCGCCGGGGTCGGGGCGGGTGTCCGGGCTCAGCTGGACCATGCCGAAGGGCGCCACGGCGCCGGGGAAGGTGTGCCCGTGGGCGTCCGTGCCGACGAAGGGATTGACGTATTGCAGATGCCCGGTCAGGCCGGGCATGACGGCCAGAAGAAGCGAAAGAAGCAGGGAGGCCATGGTCCGGGGCTATTTGGATTCCAGGATGGGAGCGTGCGGGTCGCGGGCGACGGCGGCCTTCCAGAGTTCGTTGTAGCCGCCGTACTGGAGGCCCTTCGGGAAACCGGCGCCGTACTCAGTGTGCGAGAAGGAGCCGTCTTCTTCCTGGGCCTTGATATTGCCGTCGATGAACTTGACGAGCAGCAGCTCTTCCAGCTTGGTCCAGGCCGCGAACTGGGCCTGAGCCGTCTCCACGCTATATTTCGTCATCAGCTTGCGCGCCTTGCGCAGGCGGCCTTTCTCCACGAGCTTCGCGAGCTGGGCGTCCATTTCCGGGACACCCTTCTCCAGCTGGTCGCGCTCGAAGGCGTCCGCCGCCGCGCGGACCACGGGGGCCATGCGGTCGTACATCTTGTAGCAGGCCTGCGCCACGCGGTTGCACATCCAGAACTGGGCGGTGGGGCTGTAGTGAAGCAGGTCGCCGTTGCCCTCGCGCAGGCACTCGGGGACCTTCGTGAGGTTGGCGTAGATCGGGGTCAGGTAGGAGGTGGCGGCGTCGTCGCAGCCGAACCAGATCAGCGCGCCGACCTCGGCGGGGAGGTAGCCGCGCGCCTGGGCGACGAACCAGAAGCCCGTCTGCTGCGTGGCGATGGCGCGCTCGTTGAGGTAGGTCTTGCCGTCCACGGTGAAGTTCATCGGACGCCAGCGGTAGGGCAGGCCGTTGCCGCCCGCGCCGATGTCGGTGGTCATATCCATCGGGGTGCCCTCGTAGTGGTCGCGCATCACGTCGGCCACGTCCTTGACCGTGATCTTGCGGGCGGGCTTGACGAAGAGAGGCATCTCGCCCTGCAGGTCGTAGCCCATGGCGTAGTCCAGCCAGTCGGCGGCCGGGCGGGAGACCTCCACGCCGTTCTCCTCGTAGGTGAAGACGCCGTCGCAGAGGATGTTGAAGGCGCTCCAGGCGCGGGCGTCACAGGCGCGGGCGCCGCCGAAGTCGAGCGGATTGTAGGCGTCGCGGAAGCTGAAATCGGCATCCTCGCCCTCGTACCAGCCCTGCTCGCGGGCGTAGCTGATCACGTCCGGGGCGTAGAGGCAGTTCTCCGGATCGTCCTGCGGAAAGCGCGTGATGCGGGCCTGGTTGGCGTGGGCGCAGATGTAGCCGTCCGGCACGCGCCGCGCCACCCACACGATGCCTTTGTTGTCCGGGCCCTTGCCCACGAGGTCCATCACCCAGGCCTCCTGCGGGTCGGCGATCGAGAAGGTCTCGCCCTCGGAGGGGTAGCCGTAGGTGTTGGCGAGCTCCACGATGGTGGCGATGGCCTCGCGTGCCGTGCTGGCGCGCTGGAGGGTGACGTAGATCAGGGAGCCGTAGTCCATGATGCCGGTGGTGTCCACCTGCTCCTCGCGGCCGCCCCAGGTGGTCTCGCCGATGATCAGCTGGCGCTGGTTCATATTGCCGACGGTCTGCCAGGTCCGGGCCACCTGCGCGATGCTGCCCGTCGGGCGCCCCGTGTCCCACTCGCGGATGGCGAGGAGGCTGCCGGCCTGGAAGCGGCCCGCAGGGCGGAAATACAGCTCGCCGAAGAGGCCGTGCGAGTCGGCGGCATAGGAGACCATGCTGGAGCCGTCCGCGCTGGCGCCGGGGCTGATGATGACGTTGGTACAGGCGTCCGCGCGACCGGCCGCGATGGCGGCGGATAGCAGGATGATGCACAGAAATTTTCTCATTTTATCTTTTCTTCTTAAATTTGCAGGCTTATGAGATACAAAGCTATAAAAATTTTCGGGATTTTTGCCCTGTCGCTCCTGTCCCTGACAGCCTGGGCGCAGCAGCAGAGCGAGGAGGAACAGATCAAGCAGATGCGCGAGCTGATCGACCGCACGGTCGAGAACTACGAGAATCTGCTGGAGCTGGAAGACTGGCAGTCCTTCTACGTGGACTCCATCCTGACGCATGACTACGAAGCGCTGCGCGTCGAGCTCCGGGGCCTGCAGACCGCCAAGATGACCAACACGGACGTCTACCAGCAGGTGCAGGACAAGTGGGCTGAGCAGATCTACCAGTCGTTGCAGAAGGTCTTCGACGAGAAGCAGTGGGCGAAGTATCTCAAGTCCGGCGCCGCCCGCGACAAGAAGTCGCGCGACAAGCGTGCCGCAAAACGGAATTAATATGAAAAGAGAAGATATCGACAAAGTCCTTGCGGAGCTGAAAGCGCTCCAGTGCAAGACGCAGAAGGAGGTTGAAGAAGCGCGGGTGCGCTTCCTCGGCCGCAAAGGCGAGATCACGGCGCTCTTCGAGGAGTTCCGCACCGTGGACAAGGAAATGAAGCGCGAGTTCGGCCGCACGCTCAACGAGCTGAAGAACGCCGCCGAGGAGACGATCCAGCGCCTCCGCGACACGGTCGGCGAGGAGGGCGGCAGCACGGGCCCGAAGCAGGATCTGACGATGCCCGGCGACCCGCTGGAGCTGGGTTCCCGCCATCCGGTCTCGATCGTCCGGCAGGAGATCGTGGATATCTTCCGCAAGTTCGGCTACGATGTGGCCGAAGGTCCCGAGGTGGAGGACGACTACCACGTCTTCGAGGCGCTCAACTTCCCGCCGAACCACCCGGCCCGCGACATGCAGGACACCTTCTTCGTGTCCACGGGCCATCCCAACCCGCTGCTGCTCCGTACGCACACCTCCAGCGTGCAGGTGCGCACGATGGAGCGGATGAAGAATCCGCCCATCCGCGTGATCTGCCCGGGCCGCGTGTTCCGCAACGAGGCCATCAGCGCCCGCGCGCATTGCATCTTCCACCAGGTGGAGGGTCTCTACATCGACGAGAACGTGACCTTCGCCGACCTCAAGCAGGCCATCCTCCTGTTCGCCCGCGAGATGTTCGGTCCCGAGACCGAGATCCGCATGCGTCCGTCCTTCTTCCCCTTCACGGAGCCGTCCGCCGAGGTGGACGTGAGCTGCAACATCTGCCACGGCAAGGGTTGCAACATCTGCAAGGGAACGGGCTGGCTGGAGATTCTGGGCTGCGGCATGGTGGACCCGAACGTCCTCGAGGCCAGCGGGATCGACTCCAGGAAATATAGTGGCTTCGCCTTCGGAATGGGCCTGGAGCGCATCGCGATGCTGAAGTGGCGGGTCAACGACCTGCGCCACTACTTCGAGAACGACATGCGTTTCCTCCAGGAGTTCAATTCCGCCGTCGAAGTTTAAATAGTTTTAGGGATCCGCCCGCCGGACTTGACAGGCGGGCGGACCCTGTGTTCTTGAAACCACGTTAAAAACAAGAGAGACATGTCAAAAGCTCATTTCAGCACCCGCTTTGTGGTGCTGGCCGCGACGCTGGTCGTTTGTCTGATCACGTCGAATTTCTTCGTACCGCGCCTCTGGCAGGTGGCCGGGCTGCCGCTGCAGCTCTCCGGCGCCGTGCTGCTGTTCCCGGTATCCTATATTCTCAATGACTGCCTGACCGAGGTCTACGGCTATCGCAAGGCGCGCTTCGTCATTTGGATGGCGTTCATCCTGAGCGCTTTCGTGGCGATGATGGCGCAGCTGGTGTGCTGGCTGCCCGCGCCGCTGCAAGAGAGCAGCGTCCCGGTGGCGGAGGCCTTCGATTCGCTGTTCGCGATGGTGCCCCGGACGACCGTGGCCTCGCTGTTCGCCTTCTTCGCCGGATCCACCGTCAACGCGTGGGTCATGAGCCGGATGAAGGTGGCCCAGCAGGGCAAGGGCTTCGGCTGGCGCGCCATCCTGTCCTCGCTGGCCGGCGAGGCGACCGACTCGCTCATCTTCTTCCCGGTGGTGTTCTGGGGGGTCCTGTCCTTCCCGGCCGCCGTGCAGCTGGCCGTGACGCAGATCATTGCCAAGGTGCTCTACGAGGTCGTGGCGCTTCCGCTGACCGTCTGGATCGTGCGCGGCGTCAAGCGGGCCGAAGGGATCGACACCATCGACGCGGGCATTTCCTACAATCCTTTTAAAATCAAAGACATCTAATCGATATGGACAGAACGAAAGACGGCCTGCAGGCCCTGGGCCACGAGGCCGCATACAGCCAGGATTACGACCCCTCCGTGCTCGAAACCTTCGAGAACCAGCATCCGGATAACGATTACTGGGTGCGCTTCAACTGCCCGGAGTTCACGACGCTGTGCCCCATCACGGGCCAGCCGGACTTCGCGGAGATCCGCATCAGCTACATTCCCGACAGGCGGATGGTGGAGAGCAAGAGTCTCAAGCTCTATCTCTTCAGTTTCCGCAGCCACGGCGACTTCCACGAGGACTGCATCAACACCATCATGAAGGACCTGCGCACGCTGATGGATCCCAAGTACATCGAGGTCACGGGTTTCTTCACGCCGCGCGGCGGCATCTCCATCTATCCCTACGCCAACTGGGGCCGTCCCGGCACCAAATACGAGAAACTCGCCGAGCAGCGTTTCGCTTCGCACGAATAGATGCCCGATCAAGACCACCCCAGAAATCAGAGATTTCCGGGGACCCCGGTAGTCGGGCATGACGTCCCCCGTCATTCCCGGCTTGACCGGGAATCTTTATTTTTGTATATTTGCGTTTGCCAGAAATAAAGCAACCAAGTATATGAAGAATTATTTCGACCTTACGGGACGCGTCGCCGTCGTGACCGGCGCCTCCACCGGCCTGGGCCTCCAGATGGCCAAGGCTTTCGCCAGCCAGGGCGCCAACCTGGTGCTTCTCGCCCGCCGCATGAACCTCCTCGAGGAGAACGCCAAGGCCATCAACGCCGAGTTCGGCGTTGAGGTGCTGCCGTTCGCCTGCGACATCACCGACACGGAGAAGGTCAAGGCCGCCGTGGCGGCCACGATGGAGCGTTTCGGCCGCGTGGACATCCTGATGAACAATGCCGGCACGGGCGCCGTGGCCCCGGCCGAGGAGATCACCGACGAGCAGTTCAAGAAGGAACTGGACATCGACCTGTTCGGTACGTTCAACTGCTCCCGCGAATTCGGCAAGGAGATGATCAAGGCCGGTTACGGCCGCATCATCAACATCGCCTCGATGTACGGCCTGGTGGGCAACCTCATCGTGGGCTCCGCCCCGTATCACGCCGCCAAGGGCGGTGTCGTGAACCTGACCCGCGCCCTCGCCGCCGAGTGGGGCAAGTACGGCATCACCGTGAACAGCATCTGCCCGGGCTACTTCTACACCGACCTGACCACTGCCACCCTCGACTCCGACTACTTCCAGGCCATCGCCAAGAACAACATCCCGCTGGGCCGCTACGGCAAGCAGGGTGAACTGGACACCTGCGCCCTCTTCCTGGCCTCCCCGGCTTCTACCTATGTCAACGGTCAGAATATTGCGGTGGACGGCGGTTATACGTGCATCTAGTCAGTTTTTTATAGAAAATTATTACAAATTGAAAGTAAAGAGTCCCTTTTCCGGGGGCTCTTTTTATTAAATTTACAACAGAATAACAAACGCGGATTATTTTGCTGCTAAATATCAATTAGTTACAAAATTGTTTTTATTAATCAATTTTTTGTCTATCTTTGTGACGTGGTGGCTCCCGATCCCCCGCCCGGACGCCGGGAGAGCCGCGACAAAAGTTAGTTAGTTGTGTTTATTGGTTAGAAGATCCGTATGTTCGATTTCGAGACCGTGAAGTCCTTTTACAAGGGCTATGGCGAACGGGTAGCGGCCGTCCGGCGTATGCTGGGCAGGCCGCTGACGTTGTCTGAGAAGATCTTGTATACCCACGCGTACGACCAGAACAACCTCCGCCCCCTCAAGCGGCTGGAGGATTTCGGCGAATTCCGTCCCGACCGCGTGGCGATGCAGGATGCGACGGCGCAGATGGCGCTGCTGCAATTCATGAGCACGGGCCGTGAGGCCGTGAGCGTGCCCACCACGGTCCACTGCGATCACCTCATCTGCGCGAAGAAGGGCGCGGAAACGGATCTCGCGGACGCCCTGAAGACCAACGCGGAAGTCTACGATTTCCTCGCTTCGGCGGCAGCCCGCTATGGCATCGGCTTCTGGAAGCCGGGTGCCGGTATCATCCATCAGATCGTCCTGGAGAACTACGCGTTCCCGGGCGGCATGATGGTCGGGACGGACTCCCATACCCCCAACGCGGGCGGTATGGGAATGTTGGCCATCGGCGTGGGCGGCGCCGATGCGGTGGACGTGATGACGGGCATGCCCTGGGAGCTGCGGATGCCGCGCCTGATCGGCGTGCGCCTGACCGGTTCGCTCAAGGGCTGGGCCACCCCAAAGGACGTCATCCTCAAGCTCGCCGGCCTGCTCACGGTCAAAGGCGGCACCAACGCCATCCTTGAATATTTTGGCCCCGGCACGGAGAACCTCTCCTGCACCGGCAAGGCCACCATCTGCAATATGGGCGCCGAAGTGGGCGCCACGAGCTCCGTCTTCCCGTACGGCGTGCACATCGCCGAGTACCTGATGGCCACCGGCCGCCGGGACGTGGCCGCCATGGCCTCCGCCATCTGCGGCGAGCTGCGGGCGGACGACGCCGTGATCGCGCATCCGGAGCAGTACTACGACGAGGTCGTGCAGATCAACCTCTGCGAGCTCGAACCCTACATCAACGGGCCCTACACCCCCGACGCCGCCTGCGCGCTGAGCGGGATGAAGGACCGCCAGGCGCGGGAGCATTTCCCGCACCAGGTGGAGGTGAGCCTGATCGGTTCCTGTACGAATTCTTCCTATCAGGATATGGCGTCCGCCGCCTCCGTGGCGCGCGCGGCGCTGGACGCGGGCCTGCGACCGAAGGCCAAGCTGCTCGTGGTCCCCGGCAGCGCGCAAATCCGCGCGACGGCCGAACGCGACGGCCTGCTGGATTCCCTGCGGGAGGCCGGCGCCACCGTGATGGCGAACGCCTGCGGCCCCTGCATCGGCCAGTGGGTGCGCGAGACGGACGACCCGACGCGCCCGAACACCATCGTGACGAGCTTCAACCGCAATTTCGCGAAGCGGGCCGACGGCAACCCCGAGACGCGCGCCTTCATCTCCTCGCCTTCGATGGCGGTGGCGCTCGCGTTCGCGGGCCGCTTGGATTTCGATCCCCGCTCCGAGACCATCGACGGCGTGTGGATGCGTGCCCCTCGCGGCAACGACCTGCCCGCGCAGGGCTTCGTGCCCGACATCACGGGCTACGAGGCCCCGCAGCCCGGCAGCCCCGAGCCGGTCATCCGTCCCGACAGCCAGCGCCTTCAGCGCCTGGAGCCGTTCGCGGCCTGGGACGGGAACGACCTGACGGCCCTGCCGCTGCTGATCAAAGTCAAAGGAAAGTGCACCACGGACCACATCTCGATGGCGGGCCCGTGGCTGAAATATCGCGGCCACCTGGAGAACATCTCCGACAACCTCCTGATGGGGGCCACGGACGCCTTCACCGGCAAATCCGGCCCTGTGGCGCCGCGCGCCAAGGTCCTCCGGGACGCCGGCGCCGGCAGCATCGTGGTGGCCGAGGACAACTACGGCGAGGGTTCCAGCCGCGAGCACGCGGCGATGGAGCCGCGCTTCCTGGGCGTGCGCGCCGTGCTCGCCAAGAGCTTCGCGCGCATCCATGAGACCAACCTCAAGAAGCAGGGCGTACTGGCCCTGACCTTCGCGAATCCCTCGGATTATGCCAGGATCAAGTCCGGCGACAAGCTGGACGTCCTGTGCGCCGGCATCGCGCCCGGACGCCCGGTTCCCGTGGTGATCCACCACGAGAACGGCTCCCAGGAGCGCATCCAGGCGTGCCACAGTTATACGCCGCAGCAGATCGCCTGGTTCCGGGCGGGTTCTGCGCTCAACACCCTGTCGAAGCTATGACCACGAAGACCAAGAAGGAATACCTCATCTACAAGCTCTCCGACGAGATGAAGGGGAGCACCCGGATGGACGCCGCCCTGTTCAAGAAACTGGACGTCAAGCGCGGCCTGCGTAATGAGGATGGCACCGGTGTGCTGGTCGGACTGACCAACATCGGTAACGTCGTGGGCTACGACCGCAAGCCGGACGGGACGCTCGTGCCCATCGAGGGCGAGCTCTATTTCCGGGGCTACGAGGTCAAGGACCTCTGCCGCGCCATCATGCGCGAGGACCGCTTCGGCTTCGAGGAAATCGCCTTCCTGCTGCTCTCCGGACGGCTTCCCGACCGCGAGGAGCTGGAGGAGTTCTCCGACCTGATCCTGGACAACATGCCCCTGGAGCAGAAGACGCTGCTGCACATCATCGAGATGGAGGGTTACGACGTGATGAACATCCTCGCGCGCAGCGTGCTGGAGTTCTACACCTTCGACGACAACCCTGACGACGTCTCCCGCGAGAACCTGATGCGCCAGAGCATCGAGCTCATCTCCAAGTTCCCGACCATCATCGCGTATGCTTATAACATGCTCCGCCGCAAGGAGCAGGGCAAGACGCTGCACATCCGCGACGCCCGCCCCGACCACTCCCTGGCGGAGAATTTCCTCTATATGCTCAAGGGCTCCGACTTCACGCGTCTGGACGCCCGCACGCTCGACCTGCTGCTGATCCTGCACTCCGAGCACGGTGGTGGTAACAACTCCACCTTCACCGTGCGCGTGACCTCTTCCACCGGCACGGACACCTACTCTTCCATCGCGGCCGGCATCGGCTCGCTGAAGGGTCCCAAGCACGGCGGCGCCAACCTGAAGGTCTGCGAGATGATCGACTTCCTGAAGGAGAAGATCACCGACTGGACCGACGAGAAGGAGATCGCCAAGTGGCTGCGCCGCATCCTGAAGGGCGAGGTCTTCGACAAGAGCGGGCTCATCTACGGCATCGGCCACGCGGTCTACACCAAGTCCGATCCGCGTACCGTCCTGCTGAAGGAAATGGCGCGCGACCTGGCCATCGAGAAGGGCCGCCTGGAGGAATACGAATTCATGGAGCGCATCGAGCGCCTGGCCATCGAGGAGGTGTATGCCGCCAAGGGGCAGCGCAAGATCCTCTGCGCCAACGTGGACTTCTACTCCGGCCTGGTCTACGACTTGATCGGCATCCCGCGCGAGATCTATACGCCGCTTTTCGCCATGGCCCGTATCGTGGGCTGGTGCGCGCACCGCAACGAGGAGCTCAACTTCGAGGGTCGCCGCATCATCCGCCCGGCCTACCGCTGCGTCACCGACGAAAAGGAGTATATAGAGATGGAAGAGCGGTAACCACTGCGTTTTTACAACAACCTGATATTACGTTTATTACAAAATTACTCCGGGGCAATCGCCCCGGAGTAACTTTATAATCGGCTGATACTCAGCCGCATCCAAATACGGCCTAGAATCCCAGCAGGGCCTTGACCAGGAACCAGAGGGCCGGGATGGCGAGGGCGGGGATGTAGTTGAGGGTCTTGCAGTCCTTGATCTTCAGGAGCGAAAGGCCGGAGGAGATGATGAGCAGGCCGCCGACGATGGCCATCTCGTTGACCATCGTGCCTTCGAGCAGCGACGAGGAGGCCGCGAGTTTGCCGATGAGGTAGAACATTCCCTGCCAGCAGAACAGGACCGGGGCGGCGAAGATGATGCCGATGCCGTAGGTGGTCGCGAAGACCATCGAGGTCACGAGGTCGAGGGTGGCGTTCGTAAACAGGAAGGTGTTGTCGCCGGTGGTGGCGCTCAGGATGGGCCCCACGATGCTGAAGGTCCCTACGCAGAAGAGCAGGCAGGCGGAGATGAGGCCGTTGGCCAGGCCCTCACCGCCGCGCTTGGCGATGAGCCGCTTGGTGCGGCCGTCCAGGTCGAGCGCCGTGCCGAGGATGCCGCCGAGGGCGATGGCCAGGATGAAGAGCACGGGGAATTCGCTCTTCGGCATGTTCTGGACGAAGGTGTTGGCGCCGAGCGCCAGCGACGCGAGGCCCATCGCGTTGTAGAGGACATTCTGGTATTTCTCGCCGAGACCCTTCTTGAGGAGGCTCCCCACGATGGAGCCGACGATAATACACCCGGTGTTGACGATCGTTCCTAACATAACGATTGCAAATATAGTCAGTTTTTTCTTCCCATAATCCTTGTTATTTCAAATGCAATCGCTATATTTGCAGAAGTATGATGAAGCACACGAACGCATATTGGTGGTGGCGCCTGTTACAACTCCAGAAGTCGTAAGAGGTTGACGCTCCGTATGTATTAAAAAGAGATACAAAGGGCCCTGCCGCATTGCGACAGGGCCCTTTCAAGTAAAAAGAAGTATAAGAAAAACAGGATATGAGTTATTTAGTAGATCAAGAAGGTTATTACGGCGAATTCGGCGGCGCCTATGTCCCCGAGATCCTGCACAAGTGCGTGTCCGACTTGCAGCAGGCCTACCTGCCCATCCTGGAGAGCGAAGATTTCCAGCGGGAGTACCGCTCCCTGCTGCGCGACTACGTGGGCCGTCCGAGCCCGCTCTACTACGCGCGGCGCCTGTCGGAGCGCTACGGCACGCAGTTGTACCTCAAGCGCGAGGACCTGAACCACACCGGCGCCCACAAGATCAACAACACCGTCGGCCAGATCCTCGTGGCCCGGAAGATGGGCAAGAAGCGCATCATCGCCGAGACGGGCGCGGGCCAGCACGGCGTGGCCACGGCCACGGTGTGCGCGCTGATGGATATGGAATGCGTGGTCTACATGGGCGAGACCGACGTGAAGCGCCAGCGGGTGAACGTGGAGAAGATGAAGATGCTCGGCGCCACCGTGGTTCCCGTCCATTCCGGCAACAAGACCCTCAAGGACGCCACCAACGAGGCCATCCGCGACTGGTGCTGCCATCCCGCGGACACCTTCTACATCATCGGCTCCACCGTCGGGCCGCACCCGTACCCCGATATGGTGGCGCGGCTGCAGTCCGTGATCAGCGAGGAGATCAAGGTCCAGCTGCAGGAGAAGATCGGCCGGGACTATCCCGACTATCTGATGGCCTGCGTGGGCGGCGGCTCCAATGCCGGCGGCACAATCTACCACTATATCGACGACGCGCGCGTGAAGATCGTGCTCGCGGAGGCCGGCGGCCTGGGCATCGACAGCGGCAAGACCGCCGCCACCATCGCCCTGGGCCAGGTGGGCATCCTGCACGGCGCCAAGAGCTACGTGATCCAGAGCCCCGACGGGCAGATCGAGGAGCCGTACTCCATCAGCGCCGGCCTCGACTATCCCGGCATCGGTCCGATGCACGCCAACCTGGCGGCGCAGGGCCGCGCCCGGGTGATCCCGGTGAACGACGACGAGGCCGTGGCCGCCGCCTTCGAGCTCACCCGCCTGGAGGGCATCATCCCGGCGCTGGAGAGCGCCCACGCCCTCGGCGCCCTGCCGAAGATGCAGTTCCGTCCGGAGGACGTGGTCGTGCTGACCGTCTCCGGCCGCGGCGACAAGGACCTGGAAACCTATCTCAACTACCGCAAGCCATGAACGCCTTCCGCTATACCCTCTTCAGCCGCGAACTACCCGGCGACCTGCACACCCCCGTGTCGGCCTACCTGCGCCTGCGAGACGCCTCGCCGCGCTCCATCCTGATGGAGAGCAGCGACTTCCACACCGGGCGCGACTCGCGCTCTTTCATCGCGCTGGAGCCGCTGGCCGAAGTGGGCGTGGCCCACGGAACGGGCTTCCGCTGCTTCCCGGACGGCTCCCGCGTGGAGAACGCCATCTCCGCCGCCTATCCGGTGGACCGTCTGATCCGGGACTTCATGGACAGCTTCCAGCTGGACAAGAAGAACGTCTCGATGTGGGGTTTTACCACGTTTAACGCGACCCGCTACTTCGAGAACATTCCCGTCAAGGACGAGACGCGCGCGGAGAACGACGCCCCGGACCTGCTCTACATCCTCTTCCGCTTCACCCTGGAGTTTGACCATTTCCGCAACGCGCTGACGCTGCACGAACTGGTGCCGGAGGGCGAGGAACCGCAGTCGGCGCGCGTGGAGCGCCTGCTGGGGCGTGCGGGCGTGAACCTGTATGACTTCCGCCCCGTGGGCGAGGTCAGCTCGCCGCTCACCGACGAGCAGCACCGCGAGAACGTCCGCCGCGGCGTGGCGCACTGCCGCCGGGGCGACGTGTTCCAGGTGGTGCTGTCGCGCCGCTTCATACAGCACTACGAGGGCGACGATTTTCAGCTCTACCGCGCCCTGCGCAACATCAACCCTTCGCCCTACCTCTTCTACATGGACTTCGGCGGCTACCGCATCCTCGGCTCCTCGCCGGAGACGCACTGCCGCGTGGCGGGCGGGCGCGCCTGCATCGACCCGATCGCGGGCACGACGCGCCGCACCGGCGACGACGCCGCGGACGCCCGCGGGGCGGAATTCCTCCGCAACGATCCCAAGGAGAACGCCGAGCACGTGATGCTGGTGGACCTGGCACGCAACGACCTGTCGCGCAACTGCCACGGCGTGCAGGTGGACTTCTACAAGGAGCTGCAGTACTACTCGCACGTCATCCACCTGGTCAGCCGGGTGAGCGGCACCCTCGACGAGGGGGCCGACCCCGTGCGCGCCTTCATCGACACCTTCCCGGCCGGGACGCTGTCCGGCGCGCCGAAGGTCCGCGCGATGCAGATCATCTCCGAGCTGGAGCCGCACAACCGCGGCGCCTACGGCGGCTGCGTGGGGAGCATCTCCTTCGACGGCACGCTGAACCAGGCCATCACCATCCGTTCCTTCGTGAGCCGCGCCGGCGAACTCTGGTTCCAGGCGGGCAGCGGTATCGTGGCCAAGAGCGACGCCGAATACGAACTGCAGGAAGTCAATCACAAACTCGGCGCGCTCCGCAAAGCCATCGAGCTCGCCGCCCAACTCTGAGTGCCATGAATATCGTGATGATCGACAACTACGACTCGTTCACCTTCAATCTGGTGCATCTGGTCAAGGAAATGGGGGCCTCCGTCCGCGTCCTGCGCAACGACTGCTTCGCGCTGGACGAGCTGGAGCCTTACGATAAGATTATGCTCTCGCCGGGGCCCGGCATTCCGTCCGAGGCCGGCCTGATGCCCGAGGTCATCCGCCGCTACGCCGGCGTGAAGCCCATTCTGGGCATCTGCCTGGGCGAGCAGGCCATCGGCGAGGCATTCGGCGGCACGCTCGTGAACCTCGACGAGGTTTTCCACGGGGTGCAGACACCCTGCCGCCGCGTGGCGGACGACTATCTCTTCGCCGGCCTGCCGGTGGAATTTCCCGTGGGGCGCTACCACTCCTGGGTGGTGGACGCCGCCACGTTGCCCGCCTGCCTGGAGGCTACGGCGCTGAGCCCGGAAGGGCAGGTGATGGCGCTGCGCCACCGCGACCTGGATCTGCGCGGGCTGCAGTTCCACCCCGAAAGCGTGCTCACGCCGGACGGTCCGGCGATCCTGCGCAACTGGTTGAATCATTAAAAGTTAATTAATATGAAAAAGTATCTGAACCAACTCATCGAAGGGGAGACGCTCTCCCGCGAACAGACGCACGACATCCTGCTCGGCATCACCCGGCAGGAGTACAACGACTGCCAGATCGCAGCCCTGCTGATGGTCCTGCAGACCCGCGGCGTGACCGTGGACGAGCTGCTCGGCTTCCGCGACGGCCTGCTGGAGACGGGCAAGCGCGTGGACCTGGACGACTACAACACCCTCGACATCGTGGGTACGGGCGGTGATGGGAAGAACACCTTCAATATCTCCACCTGCGCGGCGTTCGTGATCGCCGGCGCGGGCTACAAGGTGACGAAGCACGGCAACGGCGCCAGCACCTCCGTGAGTGGCGCCAGCACGGTCCTGGAGGCCCACGGGGTGAAGTTTACGGCCGATCCGGACGTGCTGCGCCGCGCGCTGGACGAGGCGGGCATCTGCTATCTGCACGCGCCGCTGTTCGCCTACGGGATGAAGTTCGTGGGGCCGGTGCGCAAGGCGCTGGGCGTGCCCACCTGCTTCAACCTGCTGGGCCCGCTGGTGAATCCCTGCCATCCGAAGAACTCCCTGCACGGCACGGCCACGCAGGCGCAGCAGCGGCTCTACGTGCGGGCGCACCAGAAGATCGGGGACAACTACGGTGTGGTGACGAGCTACGACGGCTACGACGAGATCTCGCTGACCTCCGGTTTCAAGCTGGTGACGCCGCATTTCGAGAAGGTGTTCACGCCGAAGGACCTGGGGCTGAACTATGTGGAGCCGAAGGACATCTACGGCGGTTCCACGGCCGACGAGGCCAAGGCCATTTTCGATGCGGTGCTGGACGGCAGCGCCACGGAGGCGCAGAAGTCGGTGGTGCTGGCGAACGCGGCCTGCGGCATCTCGGTGATCGACCGCAACCTGTCGGTGGAGGAGTCGATCGCGCTCTGCCGCGAGTCGCTGGAGAGCGGCAAGGCTCTCGCCGCCTTCCGCCGCTTCTGCGAAATATATAGGTAGGCGTTTTTTGTAGAATATTAGTAGACAGTAATTTACAGAAATAACCTGTCGATTTTGATGCGGGTTCATTTTGTAATAATCAGAAAATGAGTGATTTAAATAAAACGGACATCCTCTCTCAAATTGTTGACAGCAAACGGAAAGAGCTTGCTGGTTTGATGAAGCCCGGACGGTCGCTGAAGCGGGCGCTGGCGGAGTCGCCGACCGGGATTATCGCGGAGTTCAAGCGGAAGTCGCCGTCGAAGGGCTGGATCCGCGAAGAGGCGGTGCCGGAGCAGGTGGTGCCGGCGTATGCGGCGGCGGGCGCGGCGGCGCTGAGTGTGCTGACCGACGAGCAGTACTTCGGCGGGAGCCTGGACTTCATCCGCCGGGTGCGGCCGCTGGTGGACATTCCCATCTTGCGGAAGGACTTCATCATCGATCCGTACCAGCTGTACCAGGCCCGCGAGGCGGGCGCCGACGCGGTGCTGCTGATCGCGGCGTGCCTGAGCCGCGAGGCCTGCGCCGCGCTGCTCGCGGAGGCGCACCGGCTGGGGCTGGAGGTGCTACTGGAGATCCACAGCCCGGAGGAACTGGACTATGTCACCCCCGATGTGGACGTCGTCGGCGTGAACAACCGCCACCTCGGCTCGTTCGTCACCGACGTCCAGACGTCCTTCGACCTTGCTCCGTTATTGCTCCGGCGGACGGAGTCTTCCAGACGGGCGGCCGGAAATTATTTTTCGTGCAGTAGCCCGAAAAACCAATTTCCGCTCCGCTTTTCCGCCGCCGGAGATGAAGAAACGTCGAAGCAAAGCGCCGCAGGGGGTCCGGGGGGAACGCCCCCCGGTCATTTAAGGTCCTGTCCGCCCGCGGGGGAAGCAACGGGGCCGGTCTTCGTCTCCGAAAGTGGCATCAGCGACCCGTCGACGGTGCGGAAGCTGCGCGAAGCGGGATTCCGCGGATTCCTGATGGGCGAACATTTTATGCGTCAACCCGACCCGGGCGCCGCCCTGGCCGAATTCATCCAAGCGATATGATCAACGGACAACTCATCAAGGTGTGCGGGATGACCGAAGGCGAAAACATCCGCGCCATCGAAGCCCTGGGCGTCGACCTGATCGGCTTCATCTTCTATCCCGGATCCCCGCGCTACGTGCGCGAAACGCCCTCCTACCTCCCCGCGAAGGCGGGGCGCGTGGGCGTGTTCGTGGACGCGCTGCGCGAGGAGATCCTGCGCTGCAACGATACCTATCAATTCGACTATATTCAGCTGCACGGCAGCGAGAGCCCGGAATT
The DNA here is from genome assembly GCA_017960585.1 of Bacteroidales bacterium. Taxonomy (GTDB): domain Bacteria; phylum Bacteroidota; class Bacteroidia; order Bacteroidales; family UBA932; genus Cryptobacteroides. Next base: position 24,316 of record JAGCYX010000111.1, on the reverse strand, counting down.
CTGCGCGCAACTGCGTGAACGGGACGGCCTGCGGGTCATCAAGGCCTTCGGCATCGCCGAGGAGAGTGTGCGCAACACCGTCGCGGGCTATGAAGGCGCCTGCGACCTCTTCCTCTTCGACACCAAGACCCCCGGCCACGGCGGCAGCGGCCAGCGTTTCGACTGGTCGATCATGGACGACTACGAGGAGAAGACGCGCTTCCTGCTCAGCGGCGGCATCGGACTCGACACCGTCGAGATCCTGCACGACTTCATCTACCCGTACCTCGCGGGCATCGATCTCAACAGCCGCTTCGAGACGGCGCCGGGCATCAAGGATCCGGAGCTGATGGAAGTATTTTTGGAAAACTTGCAACGATAAGACAATGAACCGTATAGACAGACTTTTCAGCGGCAGCCCGAAGCGGTTGCTCTCCATCTATTTCTGCGCCGGGGCGCCGACCCTCGACGGCACGGCGGACGTGATCCGCAGCCTCGCCCGCGAGGGCGTGGATATGATCGAGATCGGCATCCCGTTCAGCGACCCGATGGCCGACGGCCCCGTGATCCAGGACGCCGCCACCAAGGCGCTGCGCAACGGTATGACGCTCGAGACGCTGTTCTCGCAGTTGAAGGACATCCGCCGCGACGTGGATATCCCCCTGATTCTGATGGGCTACCTTAATCCGGTGTTCCGTTTCGGCTTCGAGGCCTTCTGCCAGCGCTGCGTGGAGGTGGGCGTGGACGGGATGATCATCCCGGACCTGCCGTTCAAGGACTACATGGAGAGCTACAAGGCCGTGGCCGAGCGTTACGGGCTGCGCTTCATCATGCTGATCACCCCGGAGACCTCCGAGGAGCGGGTGCGCCTGATCGACGAGCACACCTCGGGCTTCATCTATATGGTGTCCTCGGCCGCCACGACGGGCGCGCAGAAGGACTTCGACGCGCAGAAGCAGGCCTATTTCCGCAAGATCGAGCAGATGAAGCTGCGCATCCCGCGGATGGTGGGCTTCGGCATCAGCAACAAGCAGACCTTCGACGCCGCCTGCGAGTACGCCTCCGGCGGCATCATCGGCAGCCGCTTCGTCACCCTCCTCGACCAGGCCTCCGGCGACGCTACCGCCGCCATCCGCCAGCTCAAAGCGGACATCGGGAAGTAGATGCCCGGCTTGACCGGGAATCCTATCATTGATTACCAATGCTTTACAAAACGACTCCGGGCATATTCTCCCGGAGTCGTATTGTAACTTGCTGATAATCAGAGGTGGCCTTGGGGCCGGGTAATTACTTTGCGGCCTCGGTCGCAAAGTAATTGCCCTTCCGGGCGTACGGAATCCCTTCTTTCATCCAGACGGGTTCCGGGGCGCCGAGAAGGTAGTGGTCGAAGAACTGCGAGAGGCGGATGGAGAGGTCCTTGCTGTTGCGACGCTCGGAGAGGTTGTGCTGCTCGTTGTTGTACTCCAGCAGCCAGGCCGGTTTGCCGAGGCGGCGCAGCGACATGAAGAACTCGATACCCTGGTACCAGGGCACGGCGCCGTCGCTGTCGTTGTGCATGATGAGCACCGGCGTGGTCACGTTGGGTGCGTGGAAGACCGGGGAGTTCTCGATGTAGAGATCCAGTCCGCCGTCCTCCCAGAGCGTCTTGCCGACGCGGCTCTGGCCGTGCTCGTACTGCCCGATGCGGCTGTTGCCGGACTCCCAGCGGATGCCGCCGTAGGCGCTCGTCATGTTGCCCACCGGGGCGCCTGCGCCCGCCGCCGCGAACATATTGGTCCGCGTGACGAGGTAGGCCGTCTGGTAGCCGCCCCAGCTCTGGCCCTGGATGGCCATGCGGGACTTGTCGATGAAGGGGAACTGCGCGCACATCGCCTCCGCACCCGCGCAGATGCAGTTGTAGGCGCTCTCGCCCGGATGGCCGTCCACGTAGACGATGTCCGGGATGAACACCACGTAGCCGCGGCTCACGAAGAAGGGAATGTTGACCGTGGAGCGGCTCGGGGCCGGTGCGCGGTAGTTGTAAAGCGTCTCGGAATACTTCTCGTAGAAATAGATCATCAGCGGGTAGCTGCCCGCCTTGTCCAGGCCGTCCGGTGTGAAGAGCAGGCCGTCGAGCGGCGTGCCGTCGTAGGCCTGCCAGTGCACCAGCTGCACGTCGCCCCAGCGGTACTGCGCCTGCTGGGGGTTGATGGCGCTGAGCTTCTGCGCGCTGCCCCAGAGGTCGGGCGCGACGTAGAGGTCCATCGGGTGACGGAAGTCGCCCATGAGGTAGGCGGTCGTGGCCGCTTCCTCCGCCTTCGTCAGCGTGGAGTAGGACTTCTCCGCCAGGAATCCCTGCGGTTCGCCGCCGCGCGCCGCGTCGATGCGGGCGTAGCCGTTGCGCTTGTCCACCTCATTGAATGCGCTGAGCGTCAGTTCGCCCTTCAGGGGCACCGATTCGACGTTCTGATACAGGTAAGGGTTGTTCTTGCGGCCGAGCCCGACGAGGCGGTACTGCACCCGGTCGCGGCGGCCCGCGCCGCGGGTCAGGCACTCGGCCTTCCTGCCGTCGGGGCTGAAGCGCCAGAGGTCGTAGCGGTCGCAGAGCAGCAGGGCCTCGTCAGCCCCCGCCCAGTCGGGATACTCGATGGGAACATAACCTCCGGTCGGGTGGTCGTCCTCCTCGTCCCAGAAAACCACGCCCGTGGCGCCGGTCAGGTTGACCTGCGTGCCAGTGGCCACGTCCAGGCAGTACCAGTTGCCGTCTTCGGGGTTGAACCAGGCGAGGTATTTCCCGTAGGTGGACGGGACCGTGTAGCCCGCCGCGCCTTCGCGCAGCGCGCGGCGGCTGCCGTCCTGCAGGCTCACCAGCGCCACGTCGGCGCGACTGTCTGCGGCCCACATATTGTCGATGTCGTAGCGCGCCGTGTTCAGGGAGAGGGCGTAAGGAGCCTCGCCGCCGTCGAAGTAACGGATGCGGTCGGACGGGCCCTCGGACAGGACGAGCAGCCGGCCGGGCCGGTCGAGATTGACGGTTGCGCTGCGCTGCGGACGTCGGCTGCCGGCCACCTTGTCCATCGGCGGCAGGTTGCGCTTATTCCAGACCCAGATGTCCAGCTGGGCGGCTTCGAACTCATAGACGGTCGTGTCCTTGGCCGGGAAGTATTCCGTCAGGTCGAGGAGCACGCGGGAGGAGCGGTTGGAGAACTGCGGACGGCTGTTCGCGGACACCACCCAGCCCTCCGGGAGCTCGGCGCAGTCGGGCGCGAGCAGCTCGCAGATGCGCCACGCAGTCACGGCCGGCGTGCGGCGCGTGGCCTTCGTCAGGACCTGCTCCTGCGCGAGATAGATGCCGTGGCGGGGCGTGCCGTCCTTCTTCTCCTCCTGGTCGGTGGCGGTGAAGAGCAGTTTGTCGCCCGCGTCGTTCCAGCGCAGGCCGGCATAGGCCTTCCGGTCGGCGGACAGCGTGTCGATGCTCCCCTTCGGGAAATCATACAGAATCACCGCGCTGCGCGACAGGGAGTCCTTCTCCTCCTTGGCGGCGATGGTCACCAGGCGCGAGCCGGACTTGGACGCGGCGAACTCGGACACGTTCTTGAGCGTGTCCACGCTGCCGGTGGCGGTGTTGATTACGAGCAGGCTCTTGCTCTTGCGGTCCTTGACTTCCTGGGCGGCGAAGAGATAGGGGGCGGCATCGTAGCCGAGCGCCGTCGTGCCGGCTTCGCCGACCATCTCCCACGCCAGGGCGCGCAGGTCGATGCGGGCCAGGGAGTCCTTGGGCTGTTCATCTTTCTTCTTCTTGTCGATCTTGGCCTGGCGGGTGTCGGCGAAGGGGGCCTTCACGGTAAACAGGCCCCAGGCGCCGTCCTGCGCCCATTTCAGCGAAGTGCCGCGCGGGACGGAGATCTCCGCGCCCGTGGACAGGTTGCGCAGGTACAGCGTTCCGTCGCCCTCCTGCGGGGCGACTTCCCAGGCGAGCAGTTTCCCGTCCGGGGAGATCTTGACATTGCGGACGGACTGCCATCCGTCATACACATCGTGGTCCAGGGGATTGTTCTGGCCCATCAGGGGGGCGCAGCAAAGCGCCGCCAGCATCAGAAAGGAGAATCGTTTCATATTATCGCAAATGTACGAAAAAAAGTCGACCGCCCGAGGGCGATCGACTTTTTGCAAGGAATGCGGTTGCCGGGACCGTGATTATTTCTTGCCGATGGGCATGGGGTTGGTGTCGCTGTGGATGTAGACCCCCTTGCCGCCGGCGAGGGCGCTGCCGTTCATGTAGACCTTCATGGAGCCGCTGCTGATGTCGAAGTAGCCGGCTTCGTCCTCGTGGAATTTCTGCCCCTTGGCGGTCTGGGAACGGATGGTGTAGTGGACCGGTCCGTAGATGTAGCAGTCCTCGATGCGGACACCCTTCTTCTCGATGTCGTTGGTCGGGATGGTGCGTGTCTTCTGCGTGCCGTTCGAGTAGTGGTTCTCGAAATAGTCCGCGTAGCCGTCCTCGCCGGTGCCGTTGCCCTTGATGATGCGGTAGGAGTAGCCGCGGGTGGCGTCTCCGGTGACGGCGATCACGTTATACATACCCTTGAACTTGATGCAGTCGCCGGCCGCGTTCGCGCGGTTCTTGATCTCCCAGCGGACGGTGTGCGGGCACTTGATGTAGGCGGTCTCGTTGTAGGATGCCGTGGTGCTGGCCGTGCAGTGGCGGCCGCTGGCCAGGAAGGAGGCGGTGTAGGTGAGCAGGACGCCCTGGTTGTTCGGGCCGATTTCGAGGTTGCCCGCCGCGGCGGCGTTGATCTCGCTGCCGGTCAGGATCTCCTTGGCCATGCTGGAGTTGCCGCCCTTGATGTACATCCACTCCTTGGAGGCCTTGCTGCTCTTGGTGATGTCTTCCTTGGCGGAGGCGGAGACGCCGGAATAGCTGCCGCTCTGGCTGCCGGTGAAGTTGAAGTCGGAAGTTTTGTACTCATAGAATTTGTACGCGCGGCGGCCGTAGGTGACGGAGTTGATCATCGCGATGGGGCCGTTCTGGTTGATCTTCTGCTGGATCTGGGCCCAGGTGATGTCGTCGCCGAAATACTTGGACTTGTCCGGCTCCTGGACGGCCGTCACGGTGTAGTAGGCCTGGGTGAAGTCCTGGACCTCGACCAGGGACGTTTCCGTGGTGGAGGTGTGGGTGTCCACGTTGGCCGTGGAGCCCAGGAACTTGGCGCTCACGTTCAGGTCCAGCGCCATCTTGGCGGAGCTGCTGTAGGTGGTCTTCTTGGCGTTGAGGTTGATGGGCGGAGCGTAGTTGCCGCTGTTCTGGCGGAGCAGTTCGTAGATGGCCTCGCGCACGTGGGCGGCGTCGTTGATGACACCCTCTTTATATGCCTGCTTGCCGTTGTCGAAGTCCAGGTACAGGGTCACCGTGCCGTAGCTGAGGCCGACGAGGGTCGGCTTGCCGTCGGCGAGATCCTTGTCGGCATAGACGAGGGCGCCGGGGTAGATGCCGCTGGTCGGCATGGCGAACATCTCCTCGCCGGACACTTCCGCCTTCTTGGTCACGTTCTCAAGAATATAGGCTTCGCCGCTGCGGTTGACGATGATGCTGGGAAGCTTCTCGTCCGCGAGCGGGGTGCGGGTGAGCGCGGCGGCGTTGTCCTTGGAGACCTGGCCATTGAAGCCGTTGTTGATGGCGTCGCGGCGGGACTTGTCGGCGTCGTTCGCGCTCGAGTTGGAATTCGCATTGGAGCCGGGATTGTACCGACGCATATTTCTGGTACTGGTCTCGGTCGTATTTCTTTTAATGGTACGCCTGGGCGTCTGGGCGGGAGCAGGCATGACGGTCAGGAGGGCCGCCAGGGAGAGGAGAATGAGTTTTGCGTTCATGGTATGGGTTGATTTAAGCGTTTGTGTCGCGTTGTTTCGGAGGCAAAGGTATCCTCCTGGCGCAAATAATCAATGAGTAGAATTACTCATATCATGTTGCACCTGTTAAAATGAGTATTCTTGCCTACAATCTCAAATATTATGATTAACTTGCCGCCGAAATCGGAATTCTGTATGAATAGAACCTATATATTGCTTCTCGTCCTGACGGCCCTCCTGGCCGCCGGTTGCGGGCATAAAACCTCTTCGCCCGCAGAAATCCGGGACCTGATCGACCGGAGCCGGGAACTGGTGGCGGAGCAGGATTATGACGGGGCGATGGACGCCGCCCTCCACGCCCTGACGCTGGCGGGCGATATCAATGACCCGGTCCTGAAGACCGACGCCTTTTGCGTCATCTCGCTGATCGACCTCCAGGCCATGCGCGACGCCCAGGCGTGGGACGCCGCCTGTTCCGCCGAGGAACTGGCTCGGGAATATGGCCTCGACCGATCTTTGTGCGAGGCCCTGACCCTGAAAGGGCGGGTATGCTCGTATGCCGGCATTTCCGAGGAGTCCAGCCGGGACGACGAGGCCATCCGCTATCTCCAGGAGGCGTATCAGCTGTCGCAGGAGAAAGGCCTGGCCCCGGAACACATCCTGACCTGCCTCCACCTGTCGGAAGTATACGTCAACAAGAACCGCTGGAACCAGACGCTGGTGCCGGAATACTACGAACTGGCGGGAAAGTACCTCGACGAAGGGGAAAGGATCGCCGCCGCCGACTCGCTTCCGGACCTGTCCCGGCGGAGCATCGCGTTCCGCTTGCGCTACCTGCGGCAGGGCGGGAACACGGAAGACGCCATCGAGTATTGCGAGAAATACCTGTTCATGTCGGACCCTTCGGACTGGCTGGCCCGGCAGCAGATCTACGACCAGCTGACGGTTCTGTACTCCGCCATGGGCGAGCCGGAGATATCCGTGGAGAATCACCGGCGCTATGTCTACGCGATGCAGGAATACCTGCGCCAGAAGTCCGACAGCCGCCTGCAGGAGCTGGAAGACCATTACGCCTACCTGGTCAAGGAGCGCCAGAACGAACAGACGCGGCGCTTCCTCATCGCCCTGGCGGTGCTCTTCCTCCTGGTCCTTCTCTTCTTCTTCCAGTCGCTCTGGTACGGCCGCAAGATCCGGCGGCAGAACGACGCCCTGGCGAAGGCCGACGCCTCGAAGAAGAATCTCCTGGAGGCGATTTCCTCCGACCTGGTGGACGTCACCTCCCTGCCCGGGGTGAACGAGATGATGGAGCTGGCCCGGAACAGCTATGCGATGGACGAGGCAGGTATCCGCAGCGCCGTCACGGAAACGGTCGGCAAATCCAAGACGCTCAACGACGATGTCGTGGACTATTTCTGCAAGATCATCATGCACCGGAAGAAGACGGTGGAGCTCTCCGGACTGACCGAGCGGGAGCTGGAGATCCTCCGGCTCACGAGCCAGGGCCTGTCGGCCGCCAGGATCGCGGATATGCTGCACATCTCGCCCCGCACCGTGACGAACCACAAGCAGAACATCTACACGAAAATGGGCGTGAAGAGCACGCCCGAAATGATCTACAAGGCAAAAGAAGCGGGGCTCTGCAGTTGAGCCCCGCGATCTCAGTCGTTATTCAGCTCCCGTACGTCCACCTCGTCCCGCTCGCTCTCTCCCAGCAACCAATCTGAGAAGTAGTCCGCGAGGCGGTAGAAGAAGTATTCGTTCATGTCGCCGAAACCGTGGCGCTGGCCGGGGAGGATCAGCAGGTCGAAACGCTTGTTGGCCCGGATCAGCGCGTTCACGACGCGGATGGTGTTGGCCGGGTTGACGTTGTTGTCGATGTCGCCGTGGACCAGCATCAGGTGACCCTTGAGCCGGGAGGCGATTTCCGGATTGGTCTCGATGTGGTAGACGAAGGTGGTGTCGCTCTGCTCCACCTTCTCGGTCACGCCGTGGTGCGTCTCGCTCCACCAGCGGTTGTAGATGCTGTTGTCGTGGTTGCCGGCGCAGGACACCGCCGCCTTGAAGAAGTCGGGGTACTGCAGGATGGCTGCCGTGGACATGAAGCCGCCGCCGGAGTGGCCGTGGATGCCCACGCGGTCGATGTCGATGAAGCTGTACCGCCCCGCGAGCTGCTGGATGGCGTATTTCTGGTCCTCCAGGCCGTAGTCGCGCAGGTTGCCGTAGCCGTAGTTGTGGTACCACTTGGAGCGGTTGGGGTGGCCGCCGCGGTTGCCCACCGTGATCACGATGAAGCCCACCTGGGCCAGGCGGTCGGTGCGCACCATGCCTTTGGACCACTCGATGTTGTTGGCCTCGACCTGCGGGCCGGGATAGACGTAGTCGATGATGGGGTAGACGCGCGTGGAGTCGAAGTCGAAGGGCTTGTACATCGCGCCGTAGAGGTCCGTGACGCCGTCGGCCGCCTTGACCTTGAAGCGCTCCGGCATCTTGTAGCCCGCGGCGTAAAGCAGGCTCAGGTCGGCCTTGTCGAGGAGCTTGCGCTTGCCGTCGCGGCCGATCAGCCAGGCCTCTGGCGCATAGTCCACGCGGGAGCAGTTGGCCACCATCCAGCGGCCGTCGTCGCTCGCCGTCGCCTCCACGTTCATGTCGTCCATGTCCAGCTGCCGGATGGGCCCGCCGGACAGGGCGACGCGCCAGGTGTGCATCTGGTAGGGGTTCTCGTCCTTGTTCACGCCGCAGGCGGAGAAGAGCACGTAGCCTTCCTTCTCGTTGACCTCGATCACGTCCTCGACGTGGTAGGCCCCCTCCGTGAGGTTGCGCACGAGGGTGCCGTCGGCGTTATAGAGATAGAGGTTGGCCCAGCCGTTGCGCTCGGACCACCAGATGAGCTGCTTCCCGCCGCCGACCAGCCGGATCTGCCGGTCTTCGACATAGGTGTTCATCCGCTCGGAGATCACGGTGCGGGTGGAGTCGCCGGCCAGGTCCACGTGGCACACGTCCATGCGGTGCAGGTCGCGCGAGCCGCGGACCAGCCAGAAGCCGTCATTGTCGCCCAGCCATACGCGGGAGCGGTATTTGTCGTAGGTCTCGCGGAACTTGCGCGGGCGCGTGGAAATCTCGCTGTCCTGGTCCTTGAACGCGTTGATCCGGTAGCGTTTGGACGTGCCGTCCGGCATCGTGAACACGAAGAGTTCCTCGGTGGGGCCGGGCTCGCCGGGCATCTGATATTTATAGGTCTCGAGCGTGGGGCGCGGCTGGCTGAGGGCGTTGATCACCCAGAGGTCCTTGATGTTCCGCATGTCGTACTTGAAGATTGCGAAATGCCGGCTGTCCGGCGACCAGATCACGCGCGCCATCGAGCGCCTGGTCGTGTCCTGCTCGGTGTCGCCCATGTAGTTGTCGCCGCCGTAGCCGTACTGGCGGACGCCGTCGGAGGTCAGACGGTGCTCCACGAGGGTGGAGTCCTTCTCGTCCTCGGCGGCCTTGGCCAGGTTCTCCTTGTCCATCCAGAAGAGGTTGGCGTTCTTCACGTAGACGCCCGTCTGCCCGTCCGGCGAGATGCTGGCCCAGGCGGGATACTCCCGCTTCTCGGGCTTGTACTCTTCCAGCTTTCCGGTGGCGATCTCGTACTGGAAATGGAAGACCTTCTTGGTCATGGGCGGCTTCTGGGGGCCCTGGGGGCCCTTGTCGCCTTCCTTCTTCTCGCGCTCGGCGCGCTTCTGCGCGAGCGTGTCGGGCACTTCCTGCGTGCTCCGGATGTCGAAGCGGAAGTACTTGTCGTCTTCGAGCTTCAGTCCCTCGATGGGCAGGTGCTGCGCGTCGAAGGGGTCGCGCACGATCTGCGTGATCTGCATCGCGAGCTTCTCCACGTCGAAGGCGGGCGTGCGGCTGCCGGTCTCGGGATCCACGATCCAGTATTGCGTACCCGCGGGAGTCTTCCACTCGTACCAGAATTTGTCCGAGTCGCGGAACCAGTTGGGGGTCAGCGTGGTGGAGAAGACCATCTGGGAGATCCGCTTGGCGGAGAACTGCGAGGCCAGGTCATAATTGGGTTTCTGCTTCGGAGGCCGGACGGCCTGGGCGGACAGGCCGGCGAGGAGAAGCAGCAGGAGGAAAGCAAAACGTTTCATGGACACTTGGAATGGTTTTTGATGCGTTTACGGGAAGTAAAGATAAGAAAAAATGCTATCTTTGCGAACGTTATGATGAAGAAGACAGCCATTTTGATTGCCGCGTTCGCGCTTGTGTGCGGCATGCTGGGTGCGCAGGAGAAAGTCCGCAACCCCAAGGATAAGACGCAGTACAATTCCGTGTTCGACCTGCTCCGGGGCGAGCCGGGCGTGACCGTGAGCCCGACCAACGGCGCCGGCGACATGCCGCAGATCGTCATTCGCGGCATCGGCACCAATTCCGATCAGACCCAGCCTCTCTTCGTGGTGGACGGCATCATTACGGACAATATCACGTACCTCCTTCCTGAGGACATCTATTCGGTCGAGGTCCTGAAGGACGGCACTTCCGCCATCTACGGCGTGCAGGGCCAGAACGGCGTAATCATGTTCAAGACCAAGTCCGCCCGCCAGGCGGAGCTGGACGCCGCAGAAGCCCGCAAGGCGGAGAAACAGGCCGCCCGCGAGGCCCGTCGCGCCGCCAAGAAGCGGAAGTAGGCTTCTAATTATTCTCCTTGAACAGTTCGGAAGGAGTTGCATTGAACTCCTTCGTAAAACACCGGGTGAAGTACTTCGGATCGTTGAAACCGATTTCGTACGCGATCTCGGAGATATTCATGTCTTTGTTGGTGCCGTTGCAGATCATTTCCTTCGCGACGTTCAGGCGGTAGGTCCGGATGAACTGCGCGATGGACTGGCCGAATGAAGACTGGATCTTTTCGTTCAGCAGGCTGCGGCTCATGCCCATGGCGTTGGCGAGGCCGTGGACGTCGAGTTCCGGGTCCTTGTACATTTTCTGGACGGCTTCCAGCAGCTTGATCGAGAAATCGGAATCCTTGTTGGCCAACGAGCTGGACAGCAGCGTGTTATGGCTCGCGATCATTTCATTCTGCTTCTGCAGCAGCGCATTCTGCTCCGACAGTTCCTCCGCCCGCTTCTCCAGTTCCTTTTTCTGGTCGTTCAGGACCTTGGTCTGCCGGTCCACTTCCTTTCGCAGCTGTTCCCGGGAGCGGGTGACGGACCGGGTATACCACCACACGACCAGACAGCCGACCAGGAGGGTGAACAGCATGACCAGCAGACGGAACCACCACCGTTTATAGACGACGGGCCTGACCTGCAGGAGCTTCTCGTCCTGGGACAGGACGTTTCCTTTCTTGTCGATCGCGCGGATCTGAACGCGGTATTTCCCGCCCGGGATGTGTCCGAAGATGACATAGGTGCCGTTCCCGAAGACGGGGGACCAGTTCCTGTCCCGCGGCAACACCCGGCTTTCGTAGGTGATGTCCGACTTTCTCGAATAGGACAGATCGCTGAATTTCAACACGAAGTCGCTGTCGCTCTCGTCCTTGCTGATGGTGTCGGTAAGCGAGAGATTGTGGAAGAGTTCCCGGGCGTAGTACCCGGTGATGGCCACGTCGGGCTTGTTGCCGTATTCCGTCCGGACATAGCCGGCCCGCAGGATGCTGAGGCCTTCCTTCTGGCCGAGATAGATGGTCCCGTTGTCCGCTTTCGCCAGGCTGTTCTCGCAGAACGCCATGGATTTGAGTCCGTCCTTGATGCCGTAGCTGGTCATGTCCCCGACCTGCGTGTCGAGACGGGAGAGACCGTTCTCCGTCGTGATCCACAGATTGATGCCATCCAGCAGCAGGCCGTGGATCTGTCCGTCCGCCAGGCCGTCCTTGTCCGAGTAGATCGTGATGTCCGGCTCTTCCGACAGGCAGTCGACCACCTTGTACAGTCCGCTACCGTACGTGCCCGCCCAGAGGGTGTCCCCGTCGACCAGCATCGAAAGGCAGCCGGGGAATCCGGCTATCAGTCTGTTGTTCAGAGTGTTCAGGTCGATGACGTTGAGGCCCTCCATGCCGCTTACCCACAATTGGTCCCCTGCAAGGCAGGCTCCGAAGCAGGAGCTTGTCCGGACGTGGTAGCGGTTGTAGGTGGACTTCCGCAGGTCATAGAAATAGAGCCCGTTGTGCGCCGAGATCCAGACGTAATCGTTGATGCTGTCGTACATCAAACCGAGGATGACGTCGATGCTCTTCGCCGTTTCCGACGCGTGCCCGGCCGGGACGTGGATGACATCGGCGCCGTTCGTACTGATATAATTCAGGCGCCCGGTCACGGAGCCGGTCCAGATCCTGCCCTGCCCGTCCTCGCAGAATCCCGTGATCGAGTTCTCCGACAGGGCGGAGTTCTTTGAGTTGTAGTTTCGGAACAGCAGTCCGTCGACCTGTTTGCACACGCCGTACTCGGTGGTGGCCAGCCACAGATTGTCCTTACTGTCTATGAACATAGCGCGTACGGGCGTGGGCGGGATGGCGGAGGTCGTACACTCGATCTGTGAAAGATTGAAGATTGGGAGCGGCTTTTTCTGGATGACGGCCAGTCCTTCCGCTTCCAGGCCGACCCAGATCTGCCGGTCCCAGGAGACGACGCTTCGCACCAGCTCTCCGGGAAGAAGCGCGTTCCCGTATTCGTTCGGCCGGGACCGATAGATGTCGAACGTCTGATCTGCGGCGTTGCAAATGCAGATGCCTCCCAGGGTTCCGATCACGATTTCTCCTTCCGGAGAAACGCACAGGCCGGTGATTTCGTCGTTCGGGATGGACTTGGGGTCCGATTCCGAATGCTGATAGAGAATGCTGCTGCCCGTGGCGATGTTCACCCGGTACAGGCCGTGCAGCGTCCCGATCCACACATCATTCCCGGAGCGGAGGAACGACGTGGCCCGGTTGTCGTCCCCGATCTCGAAGCCCGGCAGGATTTCCGACATGAACAGCCCCCGGTCTTCGATGTGTCGTACTTTGAAGATGTGTCCGTTGTTGGATATCCAGGCCGAACCGTCCTCGTCCACGTCGCAGACCTCGGACATGAGGTTGTAGTTGGAGACTTTGCATTGCAGGGAGTCGATGACGACGCGCCTTCCGTCGTCGGTGAAGGCCACCCGGTACAGCAGGTCGTTGGACGTAAACCACATGCAGCCCTTGGCGTCCCGGCTCACGTTGACCGGAGAATGCGACAGACGCCATTCCCGGGTCATGCCGGGAAGTTCGTCGATGACGTCGAGCGTCCTCAGATCCAAGATATTCAAGGCTCCCGCGCAGGGGACCCACAGTCTCCTGTAGCCGTCTTCGCTGCAGCGATTGACGAAATCGCCGATGAATCCCGGTTTCGTTTTGGAAGAGAAGGTGATGAAGGAATCCCCGTCGTAACGGACCAGTCCACCGCCGAAGGTGCTGATCCAGGCAAAACCCCGGCTGTCGAAATAAATACCGTTGACATCCTGGTCCGGAAGTCCGTTCTCGCGGGAGAGCTGATCGATGACAATGTAGTCTTCGGCGACCTTCTGGGCGGAAAGTGGCCCGGAAAACAGCGTCAGGCAGAGAAAAACTGCCAGAAAAAAATCCACCTTCTTTATACAATAGTCCACCATATAAAATTATTTTTCTCCATTATCGAATGCAAAGATGCCTATTTTTGCACACAAACACAAATGAATTAAAAAGACGAGAGGCATTTTTTACGTTTTTTACAAATTCGAAAGACACAACTAACTATTTTACTTTTCAACCATATTAATAACTATTCAATCCTAAAGTATGAGACAGAAACTGCTATCCTGCCTGACGAAAGCCTTCGTGCTTTTGTTCTTGGGATGTCTGGGCATGAATGCCTATGCCCAGAATCGTACGATCAGCGGCCGCGTGGTCGATGCTTCCGGGGAACCGGTCATCGGCGCAGCCGTTACGGTGGTCGGCAATACCCGCATCGGTGCCGCCACTGACATGGACGGCGCCTTCTCGCTGAGTGTTCCTGCCGGATCCACCATCTCCGTCGAGAGCATCGGCTACAAGGCCCAGACCTTTGCCGTTGGCAACCAGACCACCTTCGACATCGTCCTCCAGGAGGACACCGAGATGCTTGAAGAGACCGTGGTCATCGGTTACGGCGTCCAGAGGAAGAGCGATGTCACCGGCGCCATTGCGTCCATCAAGGAGTCCGACCTTGAGAACCGCACGACGACCGACGTCGCCCAGGCCCTGCAGGGCAAGGCTTCCGGTGTGCAGATCGTGAACTCCTCCGGTGCTCCGGGTGCCTCTTCTTCGATCCAGATCCGCGGCTACTCTTCCAATTCCAGAACCAGCCCGCTCATGATCGTGGACGGTCTGAAGGTCAACGATATCAGCTATCTCGATCCGGAGACCATCGCTTCCATCGAGATCCTGAAGGACGCCGCCTCCGCCGCCATCTACGGTGTCGAGGCTGGTAACGGTGTCGTGCTCGTCACCACCAAGTCCGGCCAGAAGGGTAGCGGTCGCGTCTTCTACAACTTCCAGCACACGATCCAGAACGTCGCCCATCTTCCTGAGATGATGAACGCGAAGGAGTACATGGACTACATGGTGCTCGCCGGTGCTGCTACCCCGGACAGCTTCGATTACGACGGAAAGACTGACACCAAGTGGACGGACTACATGCTCGAGACCGGTCACCAGCAGCGCCACACCATCGGCGTGGAAGGTGGCAACGACCGTGCAAAGTTCTACACCTCCCTCTCCTATACTGATAATAATGGTATCGTCAAGGGCGACAAGGATATCTTCCGCCGTCTGGTCGGCCAGATCAACGCAGAATACAAGGTCAAGGATTGGCTGACCGTCGGTGTCAACACCACCATCGACCGCAGCGTGCGCCGGGCCGTTTCCGAGAGTTCTTCCATTTCCGAGTCCGTCATGGGCGCCATGTTCGTCCACGATCCTACCACCCCGTACATCTATGACGACAATGCCATCCCGACCCATGTCAAGGGTATGATCAACGACAGAATCCCCCGCGATCCCGATGGTCACATTTATGGCATTTCCGCTTTCAACGAGACCAGTTATATGTGGCACCCGCAGGCTATCCTGGATCGCCAGGACACCGAGACTCAGAGCTTCCGCGTGCGCGGTACCGCCTATGCGAACCTCATGCCGGTCAAGGGTCTGGTCATTACCTCCCGCTTCGGCTTCCAGGGTGGCTACAGCCACACGAATACCTATAATCATGAGGTTTACATCAGCTCGAAGACCAACCAGGCCATGTCCATCAGCGGTTCCACCAACGATCGCCTCTACTATCAGTGGGAAAACTTCGCCAACTACACGCGTAACTTCGGCCAGCATGAACTGACCGCCATGGCGGGTATGTCCTACCAGCAGACCAACACGGACAATCTCCGTGGCACCGCCTATGTGCTCTCCAGCGACGACCCTAATTTCCGCTACCTCGACAACGCCGTGAATAACGCGAATATGTCGATCGGCGGTCAGCCGGAAGTCCGGGCCAACATGTCCTACTTCGGCCGTCTCGGCTGGTCCTATGCCAACAAGTACTTCGTCCAGGCCAACTTCCGCGCTGACGCGTACGACAGCTCCAAGCTGGACAAGAACCATCGCTGGGGTTACTTCCCCTCCGTCTCCGCCGGCTGGACCATCAGCAACGAGCCCTTCATGCAGGGTGTCAAGTCTTCCCTCAACCTCTCCTTCCTGAAGCTCCGCGCCTCCTGGGGTGTGAACGGTAATGTCAATGCCCTGGGTGCGTATCAGTACGCCTCCTCCCTGGAAACCAACAAGAACTACGGTTACAACCTGGACGGCACGTTCCTGGTGGGTATCCGCCCTTCCAAGGTCCTCCCGAACCCGAACATCAAGTGGGAAACTTCCCGCCAGGTGGACGTGGGTCTCGACCTCCGCATGTTCAAGGAGCGTCTCACCTTCTCCGTGGACTGGTACAACAAGAACACGCACGACCTGCTGACCAGCACGACGGCTCCGGCCAACACGGGCGCTGAGACGGTCTATGTCAACGCCGGTCTCGTGAACAACCACGGTACGGAATTCGAACTGGGTTGGAAAGACACCATCGGTGACTTCTCCTACGGCATCAGCGGAAACCTCTCCACGGTCCACAACAAGGTCATCGAAGGTACTTCCAAAGACCGCGTCCCGGGCCAGAAGATCTGGAGCTCCTATGACGTGACCTACTTCGAGGAAGGCTACCCGCTGTGGTACCTGCGCACCTTCGTCGTGGATCATATCGATCCGCAGACGGGCGCTGCCGTGTACAAGGACTTCAACAATGACGGTGCAATCACCCCGGACGACCGCGACTTCGCCGGTAGCGGTATCCCTGACTTCACCTACGGTATTACGCTCAACTTCGCCTGGAAGGGCTTCGACTTGCTCGTCCTCGGCGCCGGTTCCCAGGGTGCTGAACTGCTCTACGCCGTGACCCGTGCCGACGCCCTGCAGCAGAACACGCTCAAGTGCTTCTATGCGGACGCCTGGAAGAGCGCTTCCTCCACCGGCTACAAGTATCCGAAGCCGGACAGCAGCGACAAGTTCTACCGTTGCTCCAACCTGCGTGTCTACGACGCCTCCTTCTTCAAGATCAAGCAGATCCAGTTGGGTTACACCCTGCCGCGCAACCTCACCAAGAAGATTGCGATGAGCTCCCTCCGCGCCTATGTCTCCCTGGACGACTGGTTCACCTTCACGAAGTATCCGGGCCTTGATCCGGAAACCAGCCACGCCGGTTCTTCCGCCAGCGGTCTGGGTATCGACTACGGTTCCTACCCGATCTCCAAGAAACTGGTCTTTGGTGTTAATGTTTCCTTCTAAAATTGAATCCGTATGAAAAAGATATATTTAGCCCTTTCGATTGCGGCCCTTGTCCTGGCGGCCAGCTCCTGCCAGAAGAACCTTGACATTCCCCAGAAGAGTGTTCTCTCCACGGAGGATTTCTATGCGAACGCTTCCGCAGAGGATGCGGAGGCCCTGATCGGCAGTGTTTACCACCTGTATTGGGGCGGCCGCGACGTGACCTGCGTCAACGGCATCGAAAAGATCCTCTTCCTGAACTGTCTTGATGATGACCATTATCCTGGCGGCGGCTCCTTCTCGGATGCTACGAACCAGTACCAGGAGGCCGGCAGCTATAATGTTACTTCCGCCGACTTCGCCCCGAAGATTGTCTATAAGGGCGTTTACAGCGTCATGTACCACTGCAACCTGATCCTCGAGAAGATTCCCGAGACCAACGACGCCCGTATCAACCGCGTCAAGGCCGAGGCCAACTTCCTCCGTGCGCTGGCTATGTTCGACGCCGTGCGCTGGTGGGGTACCCCGCCGCTTCCGGATCACCTGCTCTCGCAGGATGAGTACAACCAGTCCAACAACCCGACCGAAGACTCCATCAAGTGGATCCTCGCCCGGATGAAGGAAGCGGCCGACGCGCTGCCCGCCATCAGCGGCAAGGGCCAGCAAGAGGCTTTCGGAGCCCGCATCTCCAAGCATGCGGCCCTCGCATACCGCGGTAAGGTGGGTCTCTGGTATGGCCAGCGGTTCAACGATCAGGCCATCCTTGCTGACGCCGTCAAGGATCTCAAGACGGTTATCGATTCCAAGCTCTATGGCCTGATCCCCAATATGTTCGATATTGAGCGCGTGGCGGGCGATTTCTGTGAGGAATACCTCTTCGAGCACAACTCCGGGGATAATGACGGATTCCCTGGAGATCCTTCCAACGACCTTCGTCACACGTGGACTGGCTGGCCGAGCGGTATTCAGCTTCCGACGGATTTCTTCGGCGGCTGGGGCTGGAACGCCGTGTCCAAGGAGTTCGGCGAATTCCTGGCGGAGCACGAAGGCGGTACTGAGAAGCCGCGCTTCAAGTCCACGATCCATACCTATGAGCAGGTGCTTGACATGGATTATGCCGCTGGTGTAACGCCCGGTGTAAAGGAGAACCAGGTGATTTACCACAATGCGGGTTATTTTACCTTCCGTGGCCTTGGCTGGCTCAGCGAGGCTTACGAGGGGACGAGCCCGCCCTTCTGGAAGTGGTACAAGGCCAACACCCCGATGCTCCGTTATGCGGAAGTCCTGCTGATGTACGCCGAAGCAAAGTTCCTCGTAGACAAAGATGCTGACGGTTCCGGCCTGAAGGCCCTGAACGAAGTTCGCGAACGTGCTGAACTTGCGCCGGTGTCCGCGCTGACCTATCCGATCATCAAGGATGAGCGTCGTGCCGAGCTCTTCTGTGAGCAGGAGCGTTTCTTCGACCTGGTTCGCTGGGGCGACGCATCCACGGTGCTTGCCAACAAGGGTAAGAAACTTTACAAGTTCTTCGGCTACAAACCCGGGACGACAGAGTGGGATGTCGAGGTGACCGATGGTCCCGGCAAGGGCTGGCAGGACAAATACGAATTCCTTCCGTTCCCGTTCGAGCAGATTTCCGCCAACCCCAACCTGAAACAGAACCCCGGTTGGTGATCCTGAAAACACTTTTGATTATTTTATTATAGTTGTCTGATTGCGCAATGCCTATATTTGCAGCCGATAAGATAATCATCAATTATTAGATAAATGAAAATCAGGAAAATCATGTTTTACTGCCTTGCCGCAACGCTTCTCGCGTCCTGCGGCAATGGCGGTACCACGGAGCCGACCGTGTCCGCTCCGGTGAAGATTGAACCCGGCGAGCAGGCTCCGCCTGCAGATCCCGGCCAGAACAATTTCGGTGGTATGATCTCCAGCGCTCCGCGCGACACGACCGGCATGGCCGAGCGTATGCGCCGCATGCGCGAAGAGCAGAACCGCATCCGCACCGTCCACTTCAACGACCTGTCGATGAGCGATCCGTTCATCTACGCGGATCCCGAGACGAAGACCTACTACCTGACCAGCTCCGGTGGCCGCCAGTATCGCAGCAAGGACCTCGTCATGTGGGAAGGCCCCTACAATGTCATTGACCTGACCGGCACCTGGTGCGAGAAGGCCGGCTTCGCCGCCGCCGCCGAGATCCACAAGATCGGTGACTACTATTATTATGCAGGTACCTGGAGCGACCACTCCGACCTCATCCAGCAGGTCCCGCGCCGCTACAACGTGCCTCACAACCAGACCTACCTGCTCCGTTCCGAGAGCCCTGAAGGACCGTTCGTGCCCTTCTCCGTCACCCCGGGTTACGACTATCAGCCCCGCGAGTGGGACTGCATCGACGGTACCCTTTACGAGGAGGACGGCCACATCTATATGGTCTTCGTCCACGAGTGGACCCAGCTGATCGACGGTACGATGGATTACATCGAGCTGTCCCAGGATCTGACCAAGACGATCTCCGATTGGCCTGTGACGATGTTCCGCGCCAGCGAGGCTCCGTCCTGCGGCGAAATGAACGGCCTCGGCGAAGCCACCTTCGGGCTCAAGATGCCCGGTTGGGTGACCGACGGCCCGCAGATGTTCCGCACGAAAACCGGCAAGCTCGGTATGCTCTGGTCCACCTGGGGCAAGGAGCGTTATCTCCAGGAAGTCTGCTACTCCGAGTCCGGCACCATCGCCGGTCCTTGGGTGCAGGAACCGGAACCGTTCCTTGGCAACAACTCCGGTCACGGCATGCTGTTCCGTACCTTCGAGGGTGAGCTCCGCTATGTGGTGCACCACGTGGAAGGCAACGGCCCGCGCAAGCCGCAGTACTGGACTGTCGATGACTCCGGCGACAAGCTGAAGCTCGGCCACCAGATCATCGTAAAATAGCAAACTCGCATAGTTTGGTTAAATAGGATTTTGGTATTTTGAGGTCAGGAGGCGCCCGTGAGGGCGCCTCCTGTACTTTATACCGGGGGCTGACCTCCCGGACCGCCTGCGTCGCAAAGCTCCGAAGCCTGCCACCATAGAATCTATAAAAAAGTTAAAAAAACCTTTGTGGATTTAAAAAAAGTGTCTATCTTTGCAATCCCAACGCTAAGCAATAGGGTTTTGCGGAAATAGCTCAGTTGGTAGAGCGCAACCTTGCCAAGGTTGAGGTCGCGGGTCCGAGCCCCGTTTTCCGCTCCAAACAGCCATCGACAAATCGTCGATGGCTTTTTCTTTTATGAACGAGGGGGCGTTCCCCCTCGAGCATCCCTGCGTCGCTTCGCTCCGAGCATCTGGAGATAAATTTCGGTCTATGATATGTTGGAATGAGTAATATTACTCATTGTTTTTATGCCTTCTGTGGATACTTTTGTATGGAAGAATAAACAAATCCATATCCATGCTGCTACAAAAACACAGACTCTCGCTGCTTCTGGCCGTCCTGTTGCTCATCCCCGTCGCAGGCGGCTTGCGTGCGCAGGACTTTTATCGGGACGCGCGCACGAGCACCGTCGGCCTCCGTCTGTACGGAGGCACGTCATGGTCCTTCGGTTCCCAGTTCGAGAACGTCCGGGCCAACCAGATCAACCTCACCCAGCCTTACGCGGGCGCCGGACTGCTCGTGAACATCCGGCCCTGGGTCCGTATCGGCGCCGACTACAGCTACACGCGCATGATCCGCGAACAGCTGTTCACCGCGCTCCAGCCCGACGGTGCCTTCTACCGCGACTTCAAAACCCATTTCCACGCGGCCTCGCTCACCGGCGAGTTCAACCTGATGGAAATCGGCGGCAAGGGTCCCGGCCGTTTCGGCCTCTGGGTCGGCACGGGTTTGGGTTATCTCTTCGCCCAGGGCAACACCTGGACTATGTCCGCGGCTGACGCGAGCAGCGGCACGATTCAGGCTATCCATTTCGGCGGGCACAACGACCCCCATCGATACAATTCCCTCTACATCCCGGCGACGCTCTCGCTGGAGTATGCCTTCCTTCCGGAGGTCTCCCTGAGCGTCGGCGGCGGGTTCCGCTACCTCTTTTCCAATGCGGAGGTCGCCCCGAAGACCCAGGCCTACGCCACGGTCGGACTCGTCTTCAACCTGACGGGCAAGGCCCGCCGCGCGAAACCTGTCCAGCCGGTTGAGCCCGTTGCCATTGTCCGGAGCGTGCCTGACACCGTGTACGTGGAGAAGATTGTCGAGAAAGTCGTCGAGAAGGTGGTCGAGGTCCCGGTGGCGACCGTCACGGACGACATGCTGCCTTACGTCACCTTCGAGCGGGGCTTCTCCAACCTGGACGAGCGGAAGAACGCCGCCGCCCTGTCGACCCTCGTCTCCATCCTGAAGGCGAACCCGTCCGTCCGCGTGAACATCCTGGGCTGGACGGACCACACCGGCGGAGACCACATCAACGGCCCGCTCTCGACCGCCCGCGCCACGGTGCTGCGCGACTACCTGGTCGGCCAGGGCATCGACGCCTCCCGCTTCAACATCGTGGAAGGCCGGGGCAAGTACCCCGCCACCGGCGAGGAGGCCTTCAGCGTCACGTCCCGCCGGGCCGAAGCCGTGCTCCCGAAATAATCATTCACCCGTCAAATAGTAATAAAAAGATATAGTCATGAAACTGTTCAAATCCATCTCCTGCGGCCTGCTGTCGGCGCTCCTGCTGCTTGGCGCCGTCGCACCCCTCACCTTCACCGCCTGCGACAACGAGCATCCGGAAATCAACATCAGCCTGACTTCGGACATGAGCGGCATCGTCCAGGCCATCAACGACGCGAACAACAGCCTGACGATGAAGCTCGCCCTCATCGAGGCCGCCATCAAGGAAGGCAACCTTCAGAACCAGCAGGCATTCGACCTGATCGTGAAGGCCATCGAGACCCTGAACGGCACCCTGGACCAGAAACTGGCCGCCATCGAAGCCGCCATCACCAGCCAGACCGCAAGCCTGGAGACCAAGCTCGCGCTCATCGAAGCCGCCATCAAGGCCGGCCTGATCGACAGCAAGACCGACCTGACGCTCATCGAGAAGGCGCTTGAGACGCTGAACGGCACGCTCGAGGACAAGCTCGCCGCCATCGAAGCCGCGATCGCCAGCCAGACCACCAGCCTGGAGACCAAACTCGCGCTCATCGAGGCGGCCATCAAGAGCCAGACTACCAGCCTGGAGACGAAGCTCGCCCTCATCGAGACCGCCATCAAGACCGGACTTGCCGACAACAAGACGGCCCTGGGTGAAATCAAGACCGCTCTCGAATCCCTGAAGGGCAGCGTAGATGGACTTGATGCTGCGATTGACGACGTCGTCGCTGCCATCGACAAGGTCGTGGCCGCCATCGGCGACACCAACACGGCCCTCAAGGGCGACATCGCCACGGCCCTGGCGGATATTATCGCTGCCATCAACGGCATTCCGGACTACACCGCTGCCCTCGAGGCGCTCAAAGCCGCCATCGAAGATCTCACCGTCGGTCCCGGGTACGACTTCCTCCACCTGTCCTACTACACCTTCAACGCCACGCACAAGAACGCTCCTTTCATCCAGCAGCTCGATTTCGCCGCCAATGACGGCTCCGTGATCTGGTGGACCCAGGTGAATCCGAGTTATTTCACTGCAGCTTCCGGTGATGAGAGTTTCCGTCACGCGCTTCATCATTATGCCCCCGCCCCCATCAACCTCGCCGAACTGGCCTTCAATGTGGTGGACGAGAATGACAATATCATGAGTGAGACTGCCATGGCCGCCGCCGGACTGTCTGCAGAGTTCAGCACCCTCGGTTCCACCGATTACAGCAGCATGTGGGACGCTACACATACCGTATTCACTTATAATAGCAAGGAGCCGTTCATCCGAATGAGGGGCAAACTCTTCGTCACCGCCGACGGCATCAAGACGCCGGTCACGACCCGCTTCAGCAAGCCCAAGGCGTCGGTCGCTCATCCGGAAGAGGAGCTCGACTACAGCACCTTCGCCCTGGTGGCCTGGCAGCCGTTCAAGGAGATGACCCTGGCCAAGGATACGTACACCATCGAGCTTGACGAGAATAAGCTTTACGCGGTGGCGCTGGCCGATGTGACCGGGCTGACCCTGAAGGACAACCGTCCGAACGGTGTTTCCTACTATGTTTTCAAAGAGAACAACTGGATCACCGGCAACGTGACGTCGTTTGACGCGGAGGCCGGTACGTACACCACCGGCGGTAACGGTTACATCAGCGGTGTGACCTCCCGGCAGGCCTACAGCATCACGCCCGAGGCCACCGCGACGGGTGCGTCGATTCCGGCTTCGTTAAGTGGTATCATCAAGGGCGTGAGATACAGCTCCGACGGCGTACACTTCGCGTATTCGCAGGATTCGGACGGCTCGCTGATACCTTACTTCGTGGTTGACTATACCAGCGAAGTCCAGTTCCATGGCCAGGTGGAAATCCCTGTGACCATCACGTTCAAGAGCCCCTGGCAGGATGTGAGCGCCACGTGCACCATCGTCGTGAAGGGGTGTGGCGAAGACACAGTCTCTTTCGCCACCAATTCCGACGCCCAGAGTTGGGCGACAGAAACCGACGGAACCTACGGCAGCGGCTTCACCACCACGACCCAGGGTCTGAAGATCGCTTACTACAAGCACACCTCCACCTCCTCCCCGGTCGCTCCGAATGCGAACAACGTCCGCGTGTACAAGAATTCGGTCCTGAGCATCAGCTCGACCGGAACGAAGAAGATCAAGAAGATTGTCATCGGAACTGCACCGGACAGCGGATCGACCTCCTATTGCCACGACCTGGACGGCCTGGAGGGTAGCGCCGATGCGACCTGTGACAAGTCCGCCTTGACCGTGACCTGGTCCGGATCCGCCTCCAAGGTGCTCCTCCAGTCCAATGAAGGTCAGCTTCGCATGGAAAAACTCACCGTGGAATTCGAATAATCCGGTAATGACAATTTGTCAGTGGCTCAACATTTGAGCGCAAAGTCGTCGACCCTCTAATGGGCCGACGATTTTGTTATGGAGAACAGCAAGTACGAATTCTTAAGCAAGTACGCCGTGGACCTCAATGAGGCCGCGGCCAAGGGAAAGCTCGACCCGGTCATCGGCCGCGCCGAGGAAATCCGTCGCGTGCTGCAGATCCTGAGTCGAAGGACCAAGAACAACCCGATCCTGGTCGGCGAACCGGGTGTCGGCAAGACCGCCATCTCGGAAGGGATCGCCACCAAGATCGTCAACGGGCAGGTGCCCGAGAATCTGAAGAGCCGCAAGGTCTTCTCCCTGGACATGGGCGCGCTGATCGCAGGCGCCAAGTACCAGGGCGAGTTCGAGGAGCGGCTGAAGGGCGTCGTCAAGGAGGTCGTGGACAGCGACGGGGAGATCATCCTCTTCATCGACGAGATCCACACCCTGGTGGGCGCGGGCCGTTCGTCCGGCGCCATGGACGCCTCCAATATTTTAAAGCCTGCGCTCGCGCGCGGGGAACTGCGCACCATCGGCTCCACCACCCTGGACGAGTACCAGAAGTACTTCGAGCAGGACAAGGCCCTGGAGCGCCTTTTCCAGAAGGTGATGGTGGACGAGCCTTCGCCCGCCGAGTCCATTGCCATCCTGCGCGGCCTGAAGGAGAAATACGAGAACCACCACCGCGTGAGCATCGAGGACGATGCGCTCATCG
>JAGCYX010000110.1 GCA_017960585.1 Bacteroidales bacterium | reverse complement strand
CGTCAGCCGTGCGGGGGAATTCTTTCCCCCGTCCCCCTGGGGGGTGCAGGGGGGATAGGGAAGTCGGGCTGCGCAGCGGCCCGATCTCCCGCGGAGAAACGAAAACGGCAGCCGTCTGGCTGCCGTAGTTTCGTTTCGTAGCGGGAGGCGGACTCGAACCTACGCTGCGAGGAAGGCGAGGATGCCGTCGAGGTCCTCGCGGGAGAAGGATTTCTGCTCGCCGGAGGTGAGATTCTTGAGGTTCACGACGCCCTGCTCCATCTCGGAGGCGCCGGTGATGGAGAGGAAGGGAATGGCCTTGCGATCGGCGTAGTCGAACTGCTTCTTGAGCTTGGCGGCGTCGGGATATAGTTCGACCGCCACGCTCTTCGCGCGGAGCGCTGCGGCGAGCGGGAGGAGGTAGCGGACCTCGTCCGCACCCATGTTCGCGAGCAGCAGGCGCGTGGCGCTGCAAAGGCCTTTCGGGAACTTGTCCAGCCCCTTGAGCACGTCGTAGATGCGGTCGGCGCCGAAGCTCACGCCCACACCCGACATATCGGGCAGGCCGAAGATGCCGGTCAGGTTGTCGTAGCGGCCGCCGCCGCAGATGCTGCCGATCTGCCAG
Source organism: Bacteroidales bacterium (assembly GCA_017960585.1). Classification (GTDB taxonomy): domain Bacteria; phylum Bacteroidota; class Bacteroidia; order Bacteroidales; family UBA932; genus Cryptobacteroides. The sequence goes on along the minus strand of JAGCYX010000110.1, from coordinate 5,185 downwards.
TCCTGCGCCTTGACTTCGAAGATGGCGCCGGTATAGTAATTCAGGCCGCGGGCCAGCGAGAGGTCGATTTCGGCCGGCGTCTTGATGCCGGCGGCCTCGATGAAGCCGAAGAGTTCCTCGAGCTCGTCCAGGCCCTTGAGGCCGGTCTCGGAGGCGCCCATGATGGCGCGCATCCGCGCCAGCTTCTCGGCGTTGCTGCCGCTCAGGGTGAGCACCGGCTCCAGCACGGCGATGGCCGCGTCGGTGAGGCCCTTCTCGCGCATCTCGTCCTTGACGGCGTCCAGCCCGATCTTGTCCAGCTTGTCGATGGCCACGGTGATGTCCACCACCTTGTCGGGGAAGCCGCAGATCTCCGCCAGGCCCGTGAGGACCTTGCGATTGTTGATCTTGATCAGCACGCGCACGCCCAGCTTCTCGAAGACCTTGTCCACGATCTGCGCCAGCTCCAGCTCGCACAGCTGGCTGCGGGAGCCGATGGCGTCCACGTCGCACTGGTAGAACTCGCGGTAGCGGCCCTTCTGCGGACGGTCCGCCCGCCAGACCGGCTGGATCTGGAAGCGCTTGAAGGGGAAGGACAGCTCGGCCTGGTGCTGCACCACGAAACGGGCGAAGGGCACCGTGAGGTCGTAGCGCAGGCCTTTCTCGCACACCTGCTGGGTCAGCGGCTTCTCGGGGTCCACGTTCGCGAAGGCGTCGCCGGAATTGAGGATCCGGTACAGGAGCTTGTCGCCCTCCTCGCCGTACTTGCCGAGCAGGGTGGAGAGGTTCTCCATCGCGGGCGTTTCGATCTGGGCGTAGCCGAAAGTCTTGAACACCGAGCGAATCGTGTCGAAGATATAGTTGCGCTCGGCCGTCTCCTGCGGGCCGAAATCGCGCGTTCCCTTGGGTATGGAAGGTTTCTGTGCCATCAGCGTTTGAATTATTCTGCAAATTTACCTACTTTTGTTAAATTTTCGATTTTCAACATGAAAGATTTTGTCAAAATGGTTCTGGCCGTGATCTGCGGCCTCTTCATTATGGGAATCATCTGCTTCATCCTGACCTTCGGGATGATCGGCTCGCTGGCCGCAGCGGGCAGCAGCAAGCCTGTCCTGCCCAAATCCGGCGTGCTCAAGATCGACCTCAGCAAGGTCGTCCTCGGCGAGCAGACGCAGGAATCCAACCCGCTCAGCGACTTGGATCCGACGTCCCTGCTTATGGGCGGCGGCATGGATTCTTCCGATATTCTCGGCATCTGGGACGCCGTGCAGGCCATCAACGCCGCGGCGGAGGACCCGGCGGTCAAATATATCTACCTCTGCACCGACGGCAACGGCTCCGACGTGACCGCCTTGAGCGAGCTGCGCGTGGCGCTGGAGCACTACCGCGCCACCAGCGGCAATCCCGTCGTGGCCTACATGGAGAATCCCGGCGCGGCCACCTATTACCTGGCCTCCGTGTCCGACAAAATCTATATGGCTCCCTATCTGGGCCTGACGCCTCAGTTCACGGGCATTGGCACCCAGATGTTCTTCCTGGGCGACCTGCTGAAGCGCGTCGGCGTGAACGTGCAGCTCATCCGTCACGGCAAGTATAAGTCGGCCGGTGAGATGTACACCCGCAACAGCGCCAGCCCCGAAAACCGTGAGCAGTACCAGCGCATGATCGATTCGATCTGGGAGACCCTTGGCGCCACCATCGCAGAGGCTCGCGGTATCAGCGTGGAGCAGCTGGACGAGACCATCTCCGGCCTTAAGCTGCGCCTCCCGCAGGATTTCGTGGACTACGGCCTCGCGGATGAACTGTTGGACCGCGACGCACTGGAGGACAAGCTCGCCTCCCTCGCCGTCGAGGAGAAATATAAGGACATCAAGTGGATCAGCCTCGCTGACTATGCGGAGGCCAAGCTCGTCCCGTCCAAGGCCCGGCAGAAGATCGCCGTCATCTACGCCGACGGCGAAATTATCGACGGGAACGGCAAGTCCGAGATCGCCGGTGACCGCTTCGCCACCGTGATCAACAAGGTGCGCGCCGACTCCACGGTCAAGGCCGTGGTGCTCCGCGTCAACTCCCCGGGCGGCTCCGTGACCGCTTCCGAGAAGATCAAGGACGCCCTCGACAAGCTCAAGGCCGAGAAGCCCGTGGTGGCCTCCTACGGCGGATATGCCGCTTCCGGCGGCTACTGGATCTCCAACAACTGTGAGAAGATCTTCACCGACGCGGCCACCCTGACCGGTTCCATCGGCGTGTTCGGCCTCATCCCGGACTTCTCCAAGACCGCGTCCGACATCGCCCACGTGGGCGTGGAGAGCGTTACCTCCCACAAGCACGGCGACATGATGGGCCTGATGCGTCCGCTCGACAAGGACGAATACGACTTCATGTTCACCGGCATCGAGGCCGTCTACGACCGCTTCACCACGATCGTCTCCGAAGGCCGCGGGATCCCCAAGGAGTTCGTGGACGCCGTCGGCCAGGGCCGTGTCTGGACAGGCGCCGACGCCCTCAAGATCAATCTGGTGGATGAAATCGGCACCCTCGAGGACGCCATCAACTATGCAGCCGTGGCCGCCGGTGACGGCGACCTCGCCCAGTGGAACATCAAGGGTTATCCCGCTCCGCCTTCCATGATGGAGCAGATGATGGACATGCTCGGCGGCAACAAGAACGACGACAACGCCCTCCTCAAGGCCGCGCGCAAGATCACCACGCCGCAGATCCTCGCCCGCATGGACAACGAGATTGTCATCCGCTAGCCTCCGTCATCCCCGGCCTGACCGGGAATCTCCAAGAATTTGGATTTTAAAAAATAATTGCTACCTTTGCAGTCCCAAACATCGCGGGATAGAGCAGTTGGTAGCTCGTCGGGCTCATAACCCGGAGGTCGGTGGTTCGAGTCCGCCTCCCGCTACGAAACGAAACTACGGCAGCCAGACGGCTGCCGTTTTCGTTTCTCCGCGGGAGATCGGGCCGCTGCGCAGCCCGACTTCCCTATCCCCCCTGCACCCCCCCCAGGGGGACGGGGGAAAGGATTCCCCCGCACGGCTCACGCCATCCCCCTTCGGTCGGCCTTCGGCCTCTGAATGCTGTTTTTATCCCGGCATTACCTTCCCGGCGTGCGCCTGACGGCGCCCCGGCCCTCCGGACCTCGTATTCTCGCGGCTCCGGGAGCAATTCACGCACTGTTCTGGGGAAGGTCTCTTTTTAAGGGCTGGACCTTCCCCGCTCATGCTGCCCCCTGAGGTGCTGTAGGCCATATTTGCCGAGGAAGGTGTCACGGTTGGAAAGAGACCTTCCCCATTTTTTGCTTTTGGATAGAACGGCCATTCTTCTTATCTTCACACCGATAAATCGGATTTAGCGGTCTCTCATATTGTCGATAATGCGTAATCTACACGGCTGAGAATTCGGAAGGTGTACTTCCCGTGACCTTCTTGAACAGCCGGCTGAAGTGATGGGGATATTCGAAGCCCAGCAGGTCGGCCACTTCGCCAACGCTTAGCCCTTTCATCAGGAGGTTCTTGGCCTGGTCAATTACGAAACTGTGGATGTAGCCGATGGCTGTGCCGCCTGTTGCCTGGTGAATCAGATCGCCAAAGTAACGGGCTGAATAAGCCAGTTCGCCCGCGCAATATGAAACGGTAGGAAGGCCCTTTTCATGTTGCAGCCCTTGGGTGAAATAATCGACAAGCAAGCGGTGGAAGCGTTTGAGGATGTCGCTTTCTCCTCTTTCTTTCTGTGAGAGCTGGCGAAGATAGATCCGTTGGCAGTATTCCAGAATCAGTTTAAGGTAGCTTGTGAGGATGTTCCTGAGCGCAGGAGAATCCTGGTTCTCCTGCATTTCTTTCCGCATAGTAACCAAGAGTAAAGAGAGCCGCTCGTATTCGGCAGACTCCATCCTGAGCCAGTCCGTATCAAAGTAGGAGAAAAAATGGTATCCTTCCATTTTCCCTTCGAGCGTAGATCCTTTCAACAGTTCCTGCGACCAGAGCAAGGCCCATCCGTTGATGTACAGGGGCGTTCCGTTGTCTTCTCCTCCGCCTATCTGTCCGGGGGCTACGGCAATGATGGAACTGTCTCCCACGATAATGGATTTGGTGCCATAGGATAGATATTTAGGGAATTGCTGCTGGATGAAAAGGCCGTAAACGCCATAGTTGTTGAGACTGTTCCGGAATGGAGAAACCTCGTCGTAGCTGATGAGCGCCAACTGGGGATGCAGGATGGGAGCGCCTACATATTCGGCGTACACATTGGGATTATCGACCTTCAGAATCTTCTTCATAACCCTGCAAAGATAGCAAAATCTGCGAAATTGGTATAAATTCAGCGAATATCGGCACAAAAAGTTGCAGGCCTCGCCGTACCTTTGCATTGTAAAATCAATCGATATGAAACGAATGACTACAATGCTTCTTGCCTGCCTAGCTTCCATAGCCCTTCTCTCCTGCGAGAAGGTTGAGCCGGTTGAGATTCCGGAGCCTCAGAAGGAAGAAGAGAAGCAGCCGGAGGACAACAATAACAACTCCAACAATAATGACCAGACTATCACTATGGTTGTGAACATAACTGCCGGCGGAAAGACCATCACCGCCACGCTGGCCGACAATGCCACCGCCAAAGAACTGGCTGAGAAGCTGAAAGTTGGCCCTGTTACCGTTCAGATGAAGGCCAACGGATTTGAGCACTACGGTCCGCTGGGTTTTTCGCTGACAAGCCACAACGAGCAGATTGCGGCCGTTTCCGGAGACATCATGCTCTACAACAGCAACAATATCTGTGTATTCTATGGCAACAACAGTTGGTCCTACACACCGTTGGGGAAGGTGGACAGCGTCTCTGCAGAAGAGCTGAAGGCGTTCTTCGGCACGGGCGACATCTCCGTCACATATTCACTGAAACAATAGACGTCATGAAAAAGATACTCATCGCCCTTGCGGGCATCGCCCTGCTGGCTTCATGCGGCAACAACAAATACACAAAAGATATGAACCTGACTCAGGAATGGGACAAGACGTTCCCGAAATCCGACCTTGTAGAGCATTCCAAGGTCACTTTCCACAATCACTACGGCATAACGCTGGTTGCTGACATGTATGTACCCAAAGGCTCTGAAGGCAAACTGCCTGCCATCGCAGTCTCCGGCCCCTTCGGTGCCGTGAAAGAGCAGACCAGCGGCATCTACGCCCAGCACATGGCCGAGCGG
>JAGCYX010000010.1 GCA_017960585.1 Bacteroidales bacterium | reverse complement strand
TGATCGTGATGTTCTCCGTGAATTTCTTGATGAGGCGCACCTGCTCCACCGTGAGCGAAGTGCCGCAGGAGGCCACGACGTTGGTGATCCCCAGCTGGTGCATCATCACCACGTCGACGTTGCCCTCCACGAGGATGCAGCGGTCCTCCCGGGCGATCGCGCTCTTGGCGAGGTAGATGCCCAGCAGGTTGCGGCTCTTGACGTAGATCTCCGTCTCCGGGGAATTGACGTACTTGGCTGGGTTGTCAGAGCGGAGCGTGCGTCCGCTGAACGCGATCACGCGCCCGCTCACGGAGTGGATCGGGAACATCACGCGCTCGCGGAACTTGTCGGACAGGGTGCCGTCGTCGTTCTGCACGGCCAGGCCGGCGCCCAGCAGGTATTCGTCTTTATAGCCGGCAGCCCGGGCGGCGTCCACCAGGGCCGTGCGGCCGCTGGGCGCCCAGCCCAGGCTCCAGCGGGCGATGGTCTCGTCCTCGATGCCGCGGGAGCGGAAATAGGCGTAGCCCACCGCGCGCCCTTCGCCGGACTTGAGCTGGTCGGTGAAGAACTTGCGGGCGAAGTCGGAGACCAGCAGCAGGCTCTCGCCGCGCTGCCGGCGTGCGATATCCTCCGCGGACTCCTGCTCCTCGACGATCTCGATGTTGTATTTGCGGGCCAGGTAGCGCAGGGCCTCCACGTAGGAACAGTGCTCCTGCTCCATCACGAAGCCCACGGCCGTGCCGGCCTTGCCGCAGCCGAAGCACTTGTAGATGCCTTTGGAGGGCGTCACGTAGAAGGACGGGGTCTTCTCATTGTGGAACGGGCAGCAGGCCACGTAACTGGCCCCGCGGCGCTTCAGCGTCACGTAATCGCTCACCACATCCACGATCTGCGCGGTGTCCAGGATCAGGTTGACGGTCTCTTGGGGTATCACGACGCGATCTCACACAGGAATTTGAGGCGGACGAGCCGCACTTCGGTCTCGTAGTAGTCGGGGCCGAGGGCGTCGATGGCCGTCTGTATGTCGTCCGAGGTGGCTTCTTCCTTGAAATACCGGTAGATGTCCTCCACGATATCTTCATCCAGGTTCTCCTCGATATAATAGTCCAGGTTGAGCTTGGTGCCGCTCGAGACGATGGCCTCGATCTCGCTCAGGAGCTCGTCCATCTCCAGCCCGCGCGCATAGGCGATGTCCTCCAGGGACATCCGGCGGTCTATGCTCTGGATGATCGCCACCTTGGCGGCGGACTTGTTGGGGGCGGACTTGACCACGAAGTCGTCGGGACGCTCGATCTCGTTCTCCTCGACGTATTTCTTGATCAGCTTGATGAACTCCTCGCCGAATTTGCGGGCCTTGCCTTCGCCGACGCCCTGGCAGTTCTTGAGCTCGTCGAAGGTCTCGGGATAGAGGATGGACATGTCCTCCAGGGCCGGGTCTCCGAAGATGATCCACGGCTGGAGCTTCAGGCGCTTGGCCAGGTCCTTGCGCAGGTCCTTGAGCATGGACAGCAGCACGGGGTCGCCCGCACCGCCGCCGGCTTTCATCGCCACGGCGGCCGCCGCGGCTTCCTCGTCGTCCTCGTCATCCTCGCCGCCGCCCGCGAACACGCGGTCCTCCACCAGCTTCAGCTCCCACGGGTCGGCCGCGAACTGCCGGCCGAGGTCCGTGACGTGGATCAGGCCGTAGGTCTCGATTTCCTTGACCAGCAGGTGGGCGATCAGGCCCTGATGGATGACGGTGCACCAGAATTTCTCGTCGTGGGGCTTGCCCGCGCCGAAGAACTCCAGCTCGTCGTGCTTGTAGGACTTGGTCAGCGAATTGGTCACGCCCGCGAGGATGTTCGCCAGGTGGTCCAGCTTGAAATGCTCCGGCAGCGACTCCACGAGGCGGATGACCAGCTGCATCTCCTTGCGGCCGTCGAAGGTGGGCTTGGGATGCACGCAGTTGTCGCAGCAGTGGCAGTTCTCTTCGGTGAAATCCTCACCGAAATAGTTGAGCAGCAACTTCCTGCGGCACTGGCTGGATTCCGCGTACGCGAGCACCTCGGAGAGCAGCTGGCGGCTGATCTCCTGCTCGGCGATGGGCTTGCCCTGCATGAACTTCTCCAGCTTCTGGATGTCCTTGTAGCTGTAGTAGGCGATGCAGAGGCCTTCCTGCCCGTCGCGGCCGGCGCGGCCCGTCTCCTGGTAATAACTCTCGATGCTCTTGGGGATGTCGTAATGGATGACGAAGCGGATGTCCGGTTTGTCGATGCCCATGCCGAAGGCGATCGTAGCCACGATCACCTGCACCTCCTCCATCAGGAACTTGTCCTGGTTCTCGGCGCGGACCTTGGCGTCCAGGCCGGCGTGGTACGGCAGGGCCTTGATGCCGTTGATGCACAGCAGCTCCGCCATCTCCTCCACCTTCTTGCGGCTGAGGCAGTAGATGATGCCGGACTTGCCGGGATGCTGGCGGATGAACTTGATCAGGTCCTTCTCCGGGTCCACCTTGTCCCGGATCTCGTAATAGAGGTTGGGACGGTTGAAGGAGGACTTGAACACGGCGGCGTCCGGGATACCCAGGTTCTTGAGGATGTCGCTCTGCACCTTGGGCGTGGCCGTGGCCGTGAGCGCGATGATGGGCGCGCGGCCGATCTGGTCCACCAGGGCGCGGATACGGCGGTATTCCGGCCGGAAATCATGGCCCCATTCGGAGATACAGTGCGCCTCGTCCACGGCGTAGAAGGAGATCTTCACCTCCCGCAGCAGCTGGACGTTCTCCTCCTTGGTGAGCGACTCCGGCGCCACGTACAGCAGCCGGGTCTTGCCCGCCAGCAGGTCCTCGCGGACTTCGTCGATCTGCTGGCGCGTGAGCGAGGAATTGAGGAAATGCGCTATGCTCCCCTCGCCGGCCACGAAGCCGCGCAGCAGGTCGACCTGGTTCTTCATCAGGGCGATCAGCGGGGAGATGATAATCGCAGTACCTTCCATCACCAGAGCCGGCAGCTGATAGCACAGCGACTTGCCGCCTCCGGTGGGCATCAGGACGAAGGCGTCACCCCCTCCAATCAGGTGCTGGATGATCTTCTCCTGGTCCGCCTTGAAGGCATCATAGCCGAAAAACTCCTTGAGAGTCTTGTGTATCAGTGCCGAATCGGGTTTCATAAAGGTGTATTAGTCTAAGGTGTGTATGGCAAGTCCGGACCGGAGCTTGGGCTCGAACCAGGTCGTCTTGGGCGGCATGATATTGCCGGTGTCGGCGATGTTGATGAGCTGCTGCATGCTGACCGGATAGAGCGCGAAAGCGACCTTCATCTCGCCGGAGTCGACGCGGCGGGAGAGCTCGCCCAGACCGCGGATGCCGCCGACGAAGTCGATGCGGTCCGAGGTGCGGAGGTCCTTGATGCCCAGGATCTTGTCGAGCACCAGGTTGGAGAGGATGGTCACGTCCAGCACGCCGATCGGGTCAGCGTCGTTGAAGCGGCCGGGCCTGGCGGTCAGGCTGTACCAGACGCCCTCGAAGTACATCGAGAAGTTGTGCAGGCAGCAGGGATGGTAGATCTCCGAGCAGTTGCAGTGGCAGGGATACTCGCACTTGCACTCGCCGCCGTCCTTGGTGCAGTCGCACTTGCATTCGACAACGAAGTCCTCCTCCAGGGCCCGGAAGAATTCCTTCGGGCTGAGGCCGTTCAGGTCCTTGACCACGCGATTGTAGTCGATGATGGCGAGCTGGCTCTCCGGGAAGCAGACGGCCATGAAGAAGTTGTACTCCTCGTCGCCGGTGTGCGCGGGATTCTGCGCCTTCTTCTCGGCGCCCACGCGGGCGGCCGCAGCGGTGCGGTGGTGGCCGTCGGCCACGTAGAAGGCATCCACGTCGTTCGTAAAGATCTCCGTGATGCGGGCGTTGACCGCATCGTCGTCGATCACCCAGAAGGTGTGGGTGAAGTCGTTCTCGTCGATGAACTTGTATTCCGGGGCGCCGGCGGCCGTCTTCGCGATGATGGCGCCGAGTTCGGCGTTGTCCTTGAAAGCGAAGAAGACGGGCTCGATGTTGGCGTTCTGGATGCGGACGTGGATCATGCGGTCGTCTTCCTTGTCCTTGCGTGTCAGCTCGTGCTTCTTGATGATGCCGTTGGCGTAGTCGTCCGTGTGTGCGCAGAGCACGATGCCGTACTGGGTGCGGCTGCCCATGGTCTGGGCGTAGACGTAGTACTTCTCCTTGTCCTCGCGGACCAGCCAGCCGTTCTTCTGCCAGGTCTGGAAGTTTTCGACGGCGCGGTCGTAGGTGCGCTGCTCGTGCTCCCCGGCGATGGGCGTGAAGTCGATTTCGGGTTTGGTGATATGCAGGAGGGACTTCTCCCCGGCCATATTGCGGGCTTCTTCGGAGTTCAGGACATCATAAGGCGGCGCCGCGACTTCCGTCACGATGCCTTTGGGCGGCCGCAAGGCGGCGAAGGGTTTGACTCGTACCATATTTCAATCAAAACTATATTCGAAGATAATTATTTTTTATCACATTTCAAAAAAATAGCGGAGACCAAAAGCAATTTGGTCTCCGCCGTCAAATATGGGTAATAACTATTTGTTCAGCTGGAACTTGGTGCAGCCGTCCTTGAAGAACGCGACGATCTGGCGGGCAGCCGCGAGGCCGGCGTTGAGGTTGGCCTCGGCGGTCTGGGCGCCCATCTTCTTGGGCGTAGCGAAGACGCGCAGGCCGAACTGCTCCTGCAGGGCGGCGAGGTTGTCGGGCGCCACGTCGGTGACGTACTTGAGGTCCGGACGCTCGGAGAGCGCCTTGGCGAGGCCCGCCTCGTCGATAACCTCCTTGCGGGCGGTGTTCACGAGGGTGGCGCCCTTCGGCATCTTCGTGATCAGGTCATAGCCGATGCTGCCGATGGTCTGCGGCGTCGCGGGGATGTGCAGGGACACGTAGTCGCTGCCGGTGTAAAGCGCGTCGAGGGTCTCGACGGGCTCGGCGCCGCCGGCGCTGATCTGCTCCGGGGTCAGGAACGGGTCGAGGGCCTTGACCTTCATGCCGAGGGCGGCGGCCTTCGCACCGACCAGGCGTCCGACGGCGCCGAAGGCCTGGATGCCGAGGGTCTTGCCCTGGACTTCCGAGCCCGTGGCCGGGGTGAACTGCGTACGCGCCATGAAGATCATCAGGGCGATGGCGAGTTCGGCCACGGCGTTGGCGTTCTGGCCGGGGGTGTTCATGGCGACGATGCCCTTCGCCGTGCAGGCGGGAAGGTCGAGGTTGTCGAAGCCGGCGCCTGCGCGCACGACGATCTTGAGCTTGGGAGCGGCGGCGACGACCTCGGCGGTGACCTTGTCCGAACGGACGATCAGCGCATCGGCGTCGGCGACGGCCGCGACCAGGTCGGCCTGGTCGGCGTATTTCTCGAGCAGCGCGAGCTCATAGCCCGCTTCTTCGACGATCTGGCGGATGCCCGCGACCGCTGCGGCCGCAAAAGGCTTCTGGGTGGCGACGAGAACTTTCATGGCTCTATCCGCGAATCTTTTCGAATTCCTGCATGGCAGCCACGAGGGCTTCGACGTCCTCCTGGGTGCTGGCATTGTAGAGGGAGGCGCGGAAGCCGCCGACGGAGCGGTGGCCCTTGATGCCCACGATGTCACGCTCGGTGGCGAACTTCATGAACTCGTCCTGGAGGTCTTCGTGGCCCGGGGACATCACGAAGCAGACGTTCATGATGGAGCGGTCCTCCTTGGCGGCGGTGCCGGTGAAGAGGCCGTTGCGGTCGATCTCGGCATAGAGCGTCTCGGCCTTCTTGACGTCGATCGCGTGGATGGCGTCGATGCCGCCGATGCCCTTGAGCCACTTCAGCGTCTCGTTCATCACGAAGATGGCGAAGACGGGCGGCGTGTTGAACATCGAGAGCTTGTCGATATGCGTGCGGTAGTCGAGCATCGTCGGGAGATAGCGGCTCACCTTGCCCAGGGTGTCGGTCTTGATGATGGCGAAAGCCACGCCGGCAGGGCCCGCGTTCTTCTGCGCGCCGCCGTAGATCATCGCGTACTTGCTCACGTCCACGCGGCGGCTGAGGATGTCGGAGGACATGTCGGCGATGAGGGGGACGGGGCAGTCGAGGTCCTCGCGGATCTCCGTACCGTAGATCGTATTATTGGTGGTGATATGGAAATAATCCAGGTCGGAAGGGATTTCGTAGCCCTTCGGGATATAACTGTAGTTCTTGTCGGCGGAGCTGGCCACGGCGAAGGCGTCGCCCAGGCCCTTGGCTTCCTTGAGGGCCTTCTTGGCCCAGACGCCGGTCTCGAGGTAACCGGCCTTGTGCTCCAGATAATTCATGGCCACGTAGAGGAACTGGAGGCTTGCGCCGCCGCCCAGGAAAACGACTTCGTAGCCTTCGGGGATACCGAGGATCTCCTTCCAGAGCGCACGGCACTCGTCCATCACTTCGTCCCAACCCTTGGTGCGGTGGGAAATGGAAATCAGGGATACACCGGTCCCCTTGAAGTCCTTGAGGGCTTCGATGGTGTTGTCGATGGCCACCTGCGGAAGCAGGCAAGGCCCGGCATTGAAGACATGTTTTTTGCCCATTTTCTGAGTTATGTTGTATAATTTAGCCGATAAAGTTACCTATTTTTTCCAACCTTTCCAAAAAGTCGTGCTCGAGTGTCGCGCGCACGCGAACTTCGAGGGTGCAGTCCGCCAGGAACGACTGCCCCCGCTGCGGCAGATCCAGGTCCTTGACGAGCTTCATCACGGCCGGAAGGTCGGCGTACGGGAAGTGCAGGGTGAACCAGCGACCGGCCACCTTTTCCACCACTTGCGCGGCCGCGAGGGCGTCCGCCGTGGAGGTCTTGTAGGCGCGGATGAGGCCGGGAATACCGAGCTTGATGCCCCCGAAATAGCGGATCACGACCACCAGGATGTCGCTCAGGCCGGCGGAATCGATCTGCCCCAGGATGGGGCGCCCGGCCGAGCCGGAAGGCTCGCCGTCGTCGTTCGCCCGCCAGGGCTCCCCGTCCAGGCCGAGCCGGTAGGCGTAGCAGTGATGGCGCGCGTCGTGGTACTCCTTCTTGAGCGCCGCGACGATCTCCTTGACCTCCGCCTCGCTCTCGACCGGGTAGGCGCGGGCGATGAAACGGCTGCCGTTGTCCTTGAACAGCCCTTCGCTCGGCGCACCGATGCTTTTATATGTATCTTTTGCCGCCATCGGGGAACCAAAATTAGTGAATAATTCGTATCTTCGCAATATGAACTACAGATACAGAGTCACCCTGGCCGGTATCAAAGGATTTTACCGGGTCTATGTCGTGAACGGCGAGAACTCGCTGTATACATTCCACAAGCAGCTTCGTGCGGACCTCGAGTTTCCGCCGGATCAGCCCATCCTCTTCAAGGCGCTGGACGCCGAAGGCGACGTGCTGGCCCGCTACGCGCTGATGGACATCGGTTTCGGCGCCGTGGACAACGTGTCCGTCGCCGACACCGTCAAGGCCGGGGTCGCCAGTTTCGTGTACTTCTATGACATCGCTTCCAAGAAGAACGTAATCATCACCTTCGAGGGGGAGACCTCCGAGCGCACGGCTTCGCCGCGCATCGTCGAGACCAAGGGTCCCCTCCCCATCGAATTCGAGAACGGCTACGTCGCCTTCGAAGACCTGCCCGAAGAGCGCCGGCACCTGCCGGGCGAGGCCCGCGGGGAGGACGATGACGATGACGACGAGGATTTCGACGACGAAGACGAAGAGGACGAGGAGGATGAGGACAAGGAGGAAGAAGAACTCCTCTACGACGAAGAATAGAAACAAAGAAAGCCGCCTGGCCGGGCGGCTTTCTATTTTCATCCACGCAGCTTATTCAGCCGGAGCGGGTTCGACGTACTGGCCGACCTTCGTCAGCTCGACGACGAAGAGGAGGGCGGAGTTCGGGCCGATGGCCTGGTTGCCCTGCTCGCCATAACCGAGTTCGGACGGGAGGAAGAGCTGGATCTTGCCACCTTCGCCGATGAGCTGAAGACCCTCGGTCCAGCCGGCGACGACGCGGTTGAGCGTCAGCTGGATCGGATCGGCGTCTTCAGCCACCTCATCGAACACGGTGCCGTCGACGAGCGTGCCTCTGTAGCGCACCCACACGGTGTCCCTCGGACCCGGCTTGACGTCGTTGCCCGGCTCGATGATCTTGTACTGCAGGCCGGAATCCGTCGTGACGACACCGGCCTTCTTGCCGTTGTCCTCGAGGAACTTCTGGCCCTTCTGCAGGTTCATCATCGAGATGCCGCTGTGGCGCTTCTCGAGATAACCGTTGAACAGGTCGTTCATCTCGTTGGGATCGATCTTGAACTGCTTCACGAAATCCGGATTACGCATGTCGCCCTTGGCGTTCACGAAATCCTTCATGCCCTTGACGACCTCGCTGAAGTTGAGATCGGCGCCGAAATCATATTGCTTCAGGAACGAACCGAAGTTGATACCGAGCAGGTAGCTCACGGAGTCCACCTGCGCCTTGGAAGGCTGGAATTCTTTGGGGAGCGCATCCCCGGACGGCTGGCCGGAGCAAGCCGCCAGCGACAGGCCCATCAGCAGGACCAGGAAAAGCTTGTTTGTTTTCATCATTATTAATGTTAATTGTATATGCTTACAGTTCCCAGGCCAGGGCCGAGGCGCCGAGGATGGCGGCGTCGGACTCCTTGAGCTCGGAGAAGACGATCTTTACCTTGCCCTTCCAAATCTTGAGCAGGTTCTCGTCCATCGCGCGCTTCATCGGTTCGTAGAGGAAATCCTTGGCGCGGGCCAGACCGCCGAAGAGCACGATGGCCTCCGGGGCACTGAACGCCACGAAGTCCGCGAAGCTCTGGCCGAGCAGCGTGCCCGTGTAGTCGAACAGCCGGAGGGCGAAATTGTCGCCCTGCTTGGCGGCGTCGTAGATATCCTTGGAGGTGATGTTCTGCAGGTCGCGCAGCGGGGTCGGCTGGCCGGAGGCCTCCAACCACTCGCGGGCCGTGCGGGCGATACCGATGGCGGAGCAGTATGCCTCGAGGCAGCCGGTCTTGCCGCAGCCGCAGGCGCGGCCGTTGTGGCGCACCACGCAGGTATGGCCCAGCTCGCCGGCGAAGCCGTCGTGGCCGTAGAGGACCTTGCCGTCCACCACGATGCCGCTGCCGACGCCGGTGCCGAGGGTGATCATAATGAAATTCTTCATACCGCGCGCAGCGCCGTAGGCCATCTCGCCCACAGCCGCCGCGTTGGCGTCGTTGGTCAGGGACACGGGAGCGCCGCAGGCCGCGGAGAGCTTCTCCGCCAGGGGGACGGACTGGCCGGCCGCCCAGGCGAGATTGGGGGCGAAAGCCACCACACCCGTATAATAGTTGCCGTTCGGTGCACCGACGCCGATGCCGCGGATGTCTTCCATGGTCTTGTCGGCCGCGGCCACGCAGGCCTTGATCGCCTCGGCCAGGGCGGCGATATAAGCGTCCGCATCCGTGCCGAAGGTGTCCGTACGGATCACGCTCTGAGCCAACACTTCGCCGCGGGCGTCCACCACGCCGATCTTGGAGGTCTGGCCGCCGATGTCGACGCCGACTACATATTGTTTTGCCATATTGCTATCAGTTAAAGATTATTCCACGGGGATGTCCTTGTTCACGTTCTTGCAGCCCCAGACGGCATAGTAGAACAGGTAGGCCAGCATGGCGACCACCAGCCAGTAGCTGGGGATGGCGCCGGCCTTCTTGGCGATGAACTCCTGGATCAGCGGCATGATGCCACCGCCGACCACCATCATCATGAAGATGCCGGAAGCCTGCTCGGTGTACTTGCCGAGACCCTCGACCGCCAGGTTGAAGATGGCGCCCCACATGATGGAGGTGCAGATACCGCAGACCGCGAGGAAGACGCACTTCAGCGGAACGGCGGAGCCCTTCAGGGTCATCGTGACGCTCTCGGGCAGGAAGATGGCGATGAGCAGCAGGAGGATGGCCAGGGAGCTGACCGAGATCATCTGCGTGCGGGTGCTGATCTTGCCGCTGATGCCGCTGCTGAGGAAACGGCCGATCATCATCAGGAACCAGTAGGAAGCGGCCAGGAAGCCGGCCACGGCGGCCGAGCCCTCGAAGCCGAGGTCGGAGATGTAGAAGTTCAGCTGGGCCGGAATACCGATCTCGATACCCACATAGAAGAAGATGGCGATCACGCCGAGCACCGTGTGACGGAAGCTCCAGGCGCTGTGCTCATATTTGACCGTCTTGCGCTCCTGGGCGGGCTCGGGGATCTTCACGAACCAGATGATCAGGAAGGAGAGTGCGAACACGGCCATGGCGATGAAGAGCAGCGGAGCCACGTCGGACATCGCGGTCTTGTCAGTAACCGTACCGATAAGCACACCCACGAGGAGCGGGGTCAGCGTACCGGCGAGGGAGTTGCAGGTGCCGCCGATCTGGATGAACTGGTTGCCGCGGTTGCCGCCGCCGCCCACCAGGTTCAGCATCGGGTTCACCACCGTATTCAGCATGCACACGGCGAAGCCGCAGACGAATGCGCCAAGCAGATAGACATAGATCGCGGCGTCGCCCATGCCCTTCAGGCTGGAGAGCCATTGGACTACGATGCCCACGAAGCCCGTGGCGATACCGATGAGGGTGGTCTTCTTATAGCCCACCTTCACGAGCATCTTGCCGGCCGGGATACCCATGAACAGGTATGCGGCGAAGTTCATCATGTTGCCCATCATGGCGGCCCAGTCATACTGTCCCTTCCAGATGTTGCCGAACGGTGCGGCCATGTTGGTGACGAAGGAGATCATCGCGAAGAGGAAACACATCGTCACGACGGCCACCATGTTTACTTTTTTCTTTTCCATTTTTTAAGGTTTTAGCATTATTTGATTTCTTATTCTCCAATCGGTTTCGGCGCGAACAGGCCATAGAGCTGCGCGTCGATCATGTCCGTCACCTTCTCGAAGTCCTCGGGGTTGTTGCCGAACTTGATGTTGTCGGCATCGATGATCAGCAGGTTGCCGGTGTAGTCCTTGATCCAGTTCTCGTATTTCTCGTTCAGGCCGGTCAGGTAGTCGATGCGGATGCTCTTCTCGTACTCACGGCCGCGCTTCTGGATCTGCGAGATCAGGTTGGGGATGCTGGAACGGAGGTAGATGAGCAGGTCGGGATTGCCCACCAGCGACATCATCAGGTCGAAGAGGTCGGTGTAGTTCTCGAAGTCCCGGGTGCTCATCAGGCCCATGTCGTGCAGGTTGGGTGCGAAGATGCGGGCATCCTCGTAGATGGTGCGGTCCTGGATGATGACGTCGTCGGTCTTGGCGATCTCCACCACATCCTTGAAACGCTTGTTGAGGAAGTAGATCTGGAGATTGAACGACCAGCGCTCCATGTCCTCGTAGAAATCGGACAGATACGGATTGAAGTCCACGGATTCGAATTTCGGGATCCAGCCGTAATGCGCGGCCAGCATCTTGGTGAGGGTGGTCTTGCCGCTGCCGATATTTCCTGCTATCGCAATGTGCATGTCTCTGTTTTCTTTATAGCTTACAAATTTACGAATTATTTGAATAGTCCGAACAGTTCGGCGTCAATCTTGTCGGTGATGAGGGAGAAGTCCTCCGGGTTGTTCTCGAAGTCCAGGTGGTCCGCATCGATGACCAGCAGCGGGTCCTTGTACGCCCCGATCCATTTCTCGTAGCGCTCGTTCAGGCCGCCGAGGTACTCCAGGTTCATGCTCTGCTCGTAGTCGCGGCCGCGCTTGCGGATCTGCTCCACGAGGTGCGGCACGCCGCAGCGGAGGTAGATCAGCAGGTCGGGCGGACTGACCATCGACATCATCAGGCGGAAGAGCTGCATGTAGGTGTCGTAGTCGCGGTCCGAGAGGTTGCCGAGCGCGTGGTTGTTGGCCACGAAGATCTCCACGCCCTCGAGGATGGTGCGGTCCTGGATGATGATTTCTTCGGATTTGGAGATCTCCAGCAGGTCCTGGAAGCGCTGCGCCAGGAAGTAGGTCTCCAGGTTGTATGACCAGCGCGGGATGTCCTTGTAGTAGTCCTCCAGATAGGGGTTGTAGGTCACGGCCTCGTACTTCGGCGTCCAGCCGTAATGCTCCGCGAGCTTACGGGTGAGGGTGGTCTTGCCGCTGCCGATATTTCCTGCGATTCCGATGTGCATTGCTTCGCAATATGTGTAACATACAAATTTAACACAAGTTTTGTAAATTTGCCAAGCAAAAGACGCAAAGAAATGCTCAATATCCGTTCCCTCAGCTGCAATCTCCTCCAGGAGCGCGCCTACGTGGCCTGGCGCGAAGCCGGCCGCTGCGTCGTCGTCGACCCGGGCTGCTACGGCTCCGCCGACCTGGAAGCCCTCACGGGCCTGCTGGCGCAGGAGCGCCTGACCCCCGAGGCCATCCTCCTCACGCACGCCCATTTCGACCATATTTTCGGCGTCAAGCCGCTCCAGGACCGCTTCGGCGGCATCCCGGTCTATCTGCATCCCGCAGACAAGGTGGTCGTGGACTATAGCGCCGAGATGGCCGGGCGCCTGGGGCTCAACCCGCCGGAGACGGACTTCGCCTGGACGTCGCTGCAGGAGGGCCCCCTCAGCGTCGCAGGGATCGATTTCGAGGTCATCGCCACCCCCGGGCACACCCCCGGCGGCGTCTGCTTCCTCGAGCGCGAAGCCGGCGTCCTCTTCACCGGCGACACCCTCTTCGCCGACTCCATCGGCCGCACGGACTTCCTGTACAGCGACTACGACGACGAGATCCGCTCCATCATGGAGAAACTCATCCTCCTCGACCCCGCCATCCGCATCTTCCCCGGCCACGGCCCCTCCTCGACCATCAGCCAGGAGCGCACCGGCAACCCCTTCCTCGAACCCTTCAACGAACCCGAAGAAGCCCCCGACCCCGACCTCGAGCCGGTGGTCATCCACAGACAATAAAAAAGATCCGGGACCATTGATCCCGGATCTTTATTTTCAGGCTTGCGACGCTACTTCACCTCCGTCCACTGGCCCGGGACGAGGGCGGAAATCTTGTCGTCGTACATGGCTTCGCAGCTCACGGCCGGCAGGTAGAACTTGCCGGGGTAGGTGGCGGTGAGGCCGGTGGTGATGGTGACGCTCTGGCCGGCGCCGAGGTCGATGAAGCTGTAGACGCGGTCGTCGCGGATGTCCTGGTAGGTGACGCCGGCCGGGTAGGAGTAGTTCTCCTTGCCCACGCGGTCGTTCTTGATCTCCCAGCCGGACGGGAACTTCTGCGCCAGGGCGAGGTCGCTCGCGTAGGAGGAGCCGGTGTTGGTCACGGTCACGACGGCCTTGAAGATGCGGCCGCGGGACAGGGTGTCCACCTTGATCGGCTGGCCGTCGGCGTCCACGTAGCTGATCTTCATGCTCAGGCCGCTGGCCTTGGCCTTCTCGGTGCCCGCCTTCGGCGTGCCGGTCACGGCCACCACGGCGTGGATCGTGCCGCTGCCCGTGTTGGAGACGTTCAGCTGCGCGTTGCCGGTGGCGTCCTTCGGCAGGTCGACATCCTGGCGGATGATGGCCTTGGCGGTGCTCATCTTGTAGCTCTTCTCAGGACCCTTGACGCTGGCGTTCACGCCGCCGCCCGCGATCGTACGGGCGTAGTCGCTGATGGCGTAGAGTGACCAGGCGGTGGCCTGGGTGCTCATGTAGTGCTGGCTGTCGTTGAGGCGGGCGGCCACCTTCTCGGCGAGTTCGAAGGCGGTCTCCTTCTGGCCGGTGAGGATGGAGGTGCGCAGGGCGATGGCCATGTTGCGGTCCTCGCTGCCATACCAGCTGTAGTAGTACTTGCCGTCGGCCTCGAGATAAGGCAGACCGTTGGTGAGCGTAGTGGCCACCTGCTTCTTGCCGTCGCTGGCGAAGGCACCCGCGAGCATCCACACGGCGCAGCGCGGCATCTTCTTGACGGACTCGCGGAGCAGGTTCATCGCGCTGCGCTGCGGCTTGCCGGCGGCAGCCAGGGCATAGAGGCCGTAGGCGCGCACGATGTCCTCCTCCTTCTTGTTGCTGACCACGCTGTTCGTCAGGTAGCGCACCAGGCCGGCCTTGAGGTCGGCGGGCACGGCGTAGCCCTGGTTCTCGGCTTCCTGCAGGAAGTGGAGGGCGTAGGCGGAGCCGAAGGAAGAAGAGGAAGTGCTGCCCGGCCAGTAGCTCAGGGAGCCGTCCGGACGGCGGAAGCTGTGCAGGCGGTTGATGGCGGCGGTGACATTGCGGGCGCTGCGCGCCACGGTGTTCTCGTCGCACTCCATCACCTGGCTCAGGTAGAGCTGCGGGAAGGCCGCGGAGATGGTCTGCTCGACGCAGCCGTACGGGTATTCGATGAGGTATTTCAGCCGGCGGCCCAGGTCGATGGCGGGGATGGAGGAGAGCTCCACGGCCACGCTGTTCGTGCCGGGCAGGCCGAAGAGTTCGGCGGTGGCGTCCTTGTTCTTGCCTGCGTCAAGCAGGAAGGACTGCACGCGGGTGACGGGCGGGTTCTGGTTGAGCACGTCGATCTCCACGCGGCTGACCGACTTGTCGGAGCCGGCCTGCGCCGTCACGGTCACGTGGGCGATGCCGGTCTTGTCGCCGACCTGGACCTCGAAGTACTCGACCTGCTGGCCGGCCTTCGAGATGCTGGTCTCGAGCGAAGAGGAGCCCTTGACCGTGAGCAGGTCGTCGGTCTTGATGTCGAGCTTGACCTTGCCCACGCCGTCCTTGAGCGCGATCACCGTGGACGGGATGCGGATGGTCTCGCCGACGCTGAGGGTCCTCGGCAGCGTGGCCTGGACCATCACGGGCTGGGTCACGGCCACATCCTTCGACGTACTGCCCTGGGCCTTGCCGTCGGTGGCGATGACCATCGCGCGCAGCGAGCCGATGTACTGCGGCACCTCGACGCTGTGGGAGGCGGTCTTGCCGGCCTTCAGCTCGAAGGGACCGAGATAGGCGACCACCGGCTTGAAGCGGTCGGCGCCCTGGCGCTTGAGCGCGCCGTTGCCTTCTTCGTCACCACCGATCGCGAACAGCTGCTCGATGTGGCCGCCGTACGCGCCGATGACGGAGTCGTATTCATCCCAGGTGCGCACGCGGAGGGCTTCCTTGGCATAGAAGGCGGCCCAGGCGTCCGGGGTCTTGAATCCGGTCAGGGAGAGGAGTCCTTCGTCCACGAGGGCGACGATGTAGCTCATCGCGCGGCCCTTCTCCTCCTTGACCTTGAAGCTCAGGGTGGACTCCGGCTTGGTCTCGGCGGGGATGTCGATCACCGGGGCGAGGTGCGAGTTGGGATCCTCCACGTTGATGTTCTTCACACCGTAGAGGCGGATCGGAGCGTCGTTGTGGACATTGCCGTGCGGCTGGATGAGGGCGATGGAAGCGTAGGCGTTCGGCGTCATCTCCTTGGTCACGGGGATGCGGATCTCCGTGCTGCCCTCGAAGCACTGCACGCGGCGGGTGCTCAGGATCTGGCCGCCCTTCTCGATGGAGACGAGGGCGCTGGCGCCGGCGGCGGAAGGAATCGTGATGCGGGCGGTCTCGCCGACGGCATACTTCTCCTTGTCGATGAGCATGTTGAGCTGCGTGGAGCCGCCCTCGGAAGCATCGGAGGCCTCGCTCTCGTTGACCTCGCAGAGCATGGAGGTCGCGTGGCCGCCGCGGGTGTCGGTGACGCGGATGTAGTAGAGTCCGTAAGGGGCGTCGGCCCAGTCATAGCTGAAGCTGGCCTTGCCGTTGCTGGTGGAGAAGGTCTTCTCGAAGAGGAGCTCCTTGCTGCGGCCCGCCATATAGCCGGCGATCTCGCCGGAGGCGTCCCACCACCAGCTCCAGTTCACGTGGTAGACCTCCGCGTGCAGGCCGGCGGTGTTCGTGGCCTTGCCGTCGGGATCCACGGTCACGACCTCGAACTTCTGGGCCTTGCCCGCCTGGATGAAGCGGTCGCCCCAGCGGTCCTTCTGCAGTTCGGTCTTGATGCCGACGTAGTTGCTGAACGGGGACATCGGGACGCTGGCGTAGCTGGTGCTGAAGTCACCGCCCGGCTCGAAGGCGCGGAAGGTGAAGCCCGCGGTCAGCATACCCGGCGTGGTGGCCTTGTTGATGTCCACCTGGGTATTGATGCCGGCCTCGCCGTTCTCGCCGGTCTTGAAGTCCTTGTAGACGAGGGTCTGCTTCTCGAAGGAGCGGGCGTCGTCCGTGAAATCGTAGTCCTCGAAGCCCTTGAAACGGGTCGGAGCGGAGGAGATCTCCAGGTCGCCGTTGACCTTGAGGTCGCTGCCCGGGGCGCCGTAGAGCCAGGCCACGGACAGGTCGAAGCGGCTGTTGTCGCTCGGATACGTGGTCACGTAGCCCTCCGGGAAATGCATCTGGATATCGAGCTTGTTGGGCTTGATGGCCTCGACGCGGAGCGTCTTGCTGAAGGTCTGGCCGCCCAGGCTCACGTCCACGCGCCAGCGTCCGGAAGGGGCGTCCTGGGCCGTCGTGAACGGGAAGTGGTACATATTGGCGGCGCCGGTCTTCTCGGTCAGCGTCTGCACGAGCTGGCCGTCCGGATTGCGCAGCTGCGCCGTGACGGGATGGCCGGCGGGCAGCGGCGTGTCGTCGAAGAGGGTCACCACGCTGACGTGCAGTGTGTCGCCCGGGCGCCAGACGCCGCGCTCCCCGAAGATGTAGGCCTTGATGCCGCCTTCGTAGGTGGTGCCGCTGACGTCGAAGTTACTGGTGGAGAGGGCTTTCCCGTTGTCAAGGTCGAGGTAGGCGTAGTTCCTGCCGCTCGTGGCCACGACGAAGCTGGCGCTCGTCTGGGCCGGGAAGGAAACCTGTCCCTCGCCGTTGGTCGTGCCCTTGGCGAGCTCCTGCTGGGCGAAGCTGTAGAGCTTCACCTTGGCGCCGGAGACGGGCTTGCCGGAGAGGATGTCGTAGGCGAAGACCTCGGTGTTCCTGTCGCCGCGCTTGGCGATCAGGACCAGGTTGCTGGCCAGCAGGTCGACGCTGCGCTGCTCGTAGGTCTCATAGTCGCCGAAAGAGCTTTCGCTGTCCCAGAAATCTTCCTCCACGAGGGGTTCGCGGCCGCGGATCTCGATGTGGTAGATGGCACCGGGTTCGGGCTTCACGAGCTCATCGAGGCTCAGGCCGTAGGTCTTCCACTCGCGGATGTGGTCGGCGTCCCTGTCGCCCAGCACGAGGGTGGTGTCCGCGACCACGGCTGCCACTTTATACAGCTCGTAGCGCGTCTCGTAGCTGTCCAGCTGCAGGAACTGCAGGATGTTGTTGCTGAACACCTTCTTCACGCGCACCTGCGCCTTGGCGTAGGATACGGAGCCGAACAGCAGGTCCAGGCTGCCCTTGGACGGGAGGATGGAGCCCTTGCTGATAAAGCGGATGGTGGGGACTTCGGGGTCGATGTCCTCGCCCGTGAAGGCCGTGCCTTCGTTGTCGAGCGTCATGGCCGTCTCGCCGCGGACGGCGGAAACGGTCGGACCGGCGGCCTTCTTGGCACCACCGCCCTGGCAGGCGGCGAACACGCTGGCTGCCGCGAGCAAAGTGAGGAAGAAACGGGATGTTTTCATAGAAAAATTGACTACTTTTGTTCTAACAATGGGCAAAGTTAAAAAAATACTGCTGATTTCTATACCTTTTGCGCTGATTGTTTGGTATATATTCTGCCTGCCGCGCAATCTGTTCCGGGTGCCGCTCAGCGCCACGGCCACGACGGCCGACGGAGTCCTCCTCGGGGCGCGCATCTCGGCGGACGGTCAGTGGTATTTCCCGCCCGCGGACCACGTGCCCGAAAAGTTCGCCCGCTGCATCGTGACCTACGAGGACAAGCGCTTCTGGTGGCACCTCGGCATCGATTACCTGTCCGTCGGCAGGGCCCTGAAGCAGAACCTCACCCGCGGCGAGGTAGTCAGCGGCGCCAGCACCCTGACGATGCAGGTGATCCGCCTGAGCCGCCCCGGCGCGCCGCGCACCCTTCCCGAGAAGCTTTATGAGATGATCCTGGCGACGCGCCTGGAGATGCGCTGCACCAAGCGCAAGATCCTGCTCCTGTATGCGTCCAACGCCCCTTTCGGGGGGAATGTGGTCGGTCTGGAGGCGGCCGCGTG
This sequence comes from Bacteroidales bacterium, assembly GCA_017960585.1. Classification (GTDB taxonomy): domain Bacteria; phylum Bacteroidota; class Bacteroidia; order Bacteroidales; family UBA932; genus Cryptobacteroides. The sequence continues at coordinate 4,421 of JAGCYX010000010.1, read as the reverse complement.
GCGCTATTTCGGACGCAGCGCGGACGATCTGTCCTGGGGCGAGAGCGCGATGCTCGCGGTGCTGCCCAACGCGCCGGGCCTGATCCATCCCGGCCGGGCGCGGGAGCGCCTGCTGGAGAAACGCAACGCACTGCTGGACAGGCTGGAGGCGAAGGGGGTCATCGACCCCACGGAGTGTATGCTCGCGAAAGACGAGCCCCTGCCGGAGAAGCCGCTCCCGATGCCGGATGCGGCCTATCACCTGCTGGAGCGCTGTCGCGTGGACGCGGGCGACGGGCCCTATGAGCTGACGCTCGACGCCACGCTGCAGACGCGCGTGAACGCCATCGCGAAGCGTTATTTCGATATGTACCACACCAACCTCGTGGACAATATGGGCGTCCTGGTGGTGGACGTGCACACGGGCGAGGTCCGGGCCTATTACGGCAACACCCTGGGCTGCGCGTCCGGGCTGCGCGGCGCCGCCGTGGACATGATCCCGGCGCCGCGCTCCAGCGGCTCCACCCTCAAGCCGCTGCTCTACGGCGCGATGCTCGACGCGGGAGAGATCCTGCCCACCTCGCTGGTCAAGGACACGCCCTACAACTACAACAATTTCTCCCCGCAGAACTTCGGGCGCTCCTACGACGGCGCCGTGCCGGCGCACGAGGTGATCGAGCGTTCGCTGAACGTCCCCTCCGTGCGCATGCTGGAGCAGTTCGGCGCGGACCGCTTCCTGCAGATCCTGCAGCGCCTCGGCTTCACGACCATCGACAAGGACGCGGACCATTACGGCCTGTCGCTCATCCTCGGCGGCGCCGAGATCTCGCTCCAGACGCTTGCGCGGGCCTATTATTACCTTGCGGCGGAGCTGGCCGGCGACACGGTCTTCGAGGAGCTCGCCTGGCGCACCGACGCCCGGCGGGAACGCCTGCCCGCGCGCCGCATCCCCATCAGCCGCGCGGCGGCATACCTGACCTTCGACGCCCTCTCGAACGCCAACCGGCCCGAGGAGGAGGCGTCGTGGATGGACTTCGCCACGGGGCGGAAGATCGCCTGGAAGACGGGCACCTCCTGGGGCAACCGCGACGCGTGGAGCGTGGGCGTGAACCGCGACTGGGTGGTCGCGGTCTGGGTGGGCAACAGCGACGGCGAGGGCCGTTCCGGCGTCACGGGCGTATCCTATGCCTCGCCAGTGATGTTCGACGTGTTCTCGGCGCTGCCGGGCTCCGGCTGGTTCGCAAGACCGACCGACGAGATGACGCAGATCGAGGTCTGCCACGACAGCGGCTTCCCCGCCAGCGACCTCTGCCCGCAGCGCGACACCATCTGGGTGCCCGACATCGAGGAGCAGCCGGATATGTGCCGCTACCACCGCCTGGTGCACCTGGACGCCGAGGGGCGCTACCAGGTCAACTCCTCCTGCTGTCCGCCGGAGCAGATGCGCGCCGAGGTGCGCTTCGTGCTCCCGCCCGCGCAGGAGTGGTACTATATGCGCAAGCACCTCGACTACCGCCCGCTGCCGCCGAAGCACCCGCTTTTCGACGCGGCGTCCTCGAACTACAACCCCATCGACATCATCTACCCCCAGCCGGACATCACGCTGGTGCTGACGCGCAGCCTGACCGGCCGGGAGAACGGCGCCGTCTTCCGTGCGGCGCACGCCGACGCCGGCGCCACCCTCTACTGGCACATCGACGACGAGTTCATCGGGGAGACGACCGGCGAGCACGAAATGCGCGTGGATCCCGCCCCCGGGCAGCACGTGCTCACGCTCATCGACGAGCAGGGCGCGCGGCGCGTTTCGGTGTTCACCGTAAAGTAATTATTGCTATCTTTGCGCGCTTTTTTAACGAAAACGCGCTCTATGCAAGGACTTTGGACCATCCTGATGCTGATCTGCTCGAACATCTTCATGACGTTCGCGTGGTACGGCCACCTCAAACTCCAGGAGATGAAGATCTCGACCGGCTGGCCGCTCATCCTCATTATTCTTTTCTCGTGGGGAATCGCCTTCTTCGAGTACTGCCTCACCGTCCCCGCCAACCGCATCGGCTTCGCGGGTAACGGCGGTCCCTTCAACCTCATGCAGCTCAAGGTCATCCAGGAAGTCATCTCCCTGACCATCTTTACCATCATCGTCCACTTCCTCTTCCAGGGCCAGCACCTCCAGTGGAACCACCTCGCCGCCTTCTTCTGCCTGGTCCTCGCGGTGTTCTTCGTGTTCCTGAAGTAAATGTTTTTGCGAAATCGGGCGATTATTCGTATAATTGCATTCGGTTAGTCAGCGTTTACCTTGAACTCTTGAACTTACATATTTCATCTGCGCGGATTCTTCGGGATTCCGCGTGGCTTTTCGTTATTTGAATTCAATCACGTAAGTATATGGAAATACAGCACAAAGAACCCTACGAGGCCCCCGCGATCCTGGTCGTGGAGGTAAAGACTGAAGGCATCATCTGCGCCAGCGGGCTGAACAATCCCAGTGATTATCCCAGCGGTGGCGATCCGTTCCATTTTTAACGATAGGAGGACAAGATCATGAAGAAAGTATTTGGAATCTTTGCCGTGGCACTCGCTCTGGTCGCGTGCAACAAGAACGAAATGGATGTTCAATCCCAAACGGATAACAAATATATCACCATCACCGCACAACTGGCACCGAAGAGTGCCATCACCAAGGCTCTTTTCGAGAACACGACCAACAACAGTATTGTTGTCAACTGGGCCAAGAATGAAGAAATTGCCATCCTGTACAGCTACGATAATATTGACAGAAAGGCCCGGGCCGAAATCACATCTGTGGATGCTTCGGGCACAGCCACCATCACGTTCGTTGTTTTGGAAGGTACGCCTAACAACACTCCCTGCAAAATAGTCTATCCGTTCTCGGCAGGTACTACGAGCAGCGCCTCCGATGCCGATTCTGACGGCGTGAAAGATACCTCCGTGTTGCTGGGCTCCCAGGATGGCACGCTCAATTCTGGTAATCTCGACGTCCGCGTGGGCGCAGGCACCATCCAGACCACGACTCAGGAGAATTATACTTCGGGGAATTTGACGGTCACCAAGCAGCCAGTGCCACAGTTCGCCATCTTCAAGTTCACCGTCATGAACGCCGAAGGAACGGCAAATGTCAACGTGGAACAGCTGGATATCAGTATTGGTTCGCATGGCTATACCATCAAACCTTCCAGTGCCACATCCACGCTCTTCGCCGCCCTTCCGCCCGTTTCCGACCAGACCGTGACATTCTATGCCACGGTCGGTAGCAGCACCCTCCAGGCATCTAAAGATAACATCACCTTTGATGCCGGCAAATACTACCAGAGCACGGTGAAGGTGCACTGACCCTCTATGACGATACTCTAGCGCCGATGCTGCTCGCCAGCCTCGGCGTCTTCGGCGCGATTAATCTGGTGAAATAAACCCTATCACCCCTAATAGATTCTTACTTTCCCAGGATGCTTTTCAGTCGGGGATCTTTTTGGATTTGCTCATCGGAGATATGCCCGACCAGACCGCGGAGATGTTCCAGGTCTTCATCAATCTTAAACTCGGACAGATCCAGTTTAGAAGGAGCCGTCCCGGTTTCGGTCTGTATGCGTTTAGATTCTTCCATGAGCTATTTTTCGACAAATATAACACTTTGTTGGTTTATGCAAGAAAGTTAACAATTCTCCAGGAAACGATATTCTCCAGGAAACGAAATAAGGCATTGCTGATTATCAGTACTTCACAAAACAACTCCGGGCAAAATGACCTGGAGTTGTTTTGCAACTAATTGATAATCAATGAGGGTTTTTATTTGAACAATTCCCTCAGCACCCGCAGCGAGCGCGCCTCGATGCGGGTTTCGGCGTGATAGCCGATGTAGCGGAGCAGGAGCTCCGCAATCTCGTTGCGGGCGGCGCCGTTGAGGGGCACGAGCATGCAGGCGCCGAAGTCGGAGCGCAGCAGGGCGCGGAGTTCTTCGAGATGCGTGTCGGCGAAGGGCATCAGGTCCTCCAGCGACGGCGAGAAGCCGAGCGCGCCGGCGAATTCGAGCAGGAAACGGAGATGGTAGTTGGCGTAGTCGCCTTCCAGGGCGTCGAGTGTCAGAATGGAGCGCTCGCACCAGTCGAACAGGCCTTCTTCGAAGGCACCTTCGTGGATCGTGCGCCAGAGGACCTCGGCCATGAAGAGCGAGATGGCGTTCTTCGCGGGGCTGGTTCGGATGCCCGCCAGCGGATGGCGCGCCGACAGCGCGTGCACCCGCCAGAGCTCCGATTTCGGATTCTCCACCACCTCGGCGTCCAGCACGCTCAGCGGCTGGAAGAGCGCCATCCCGCCGCCCCGCGGCACGGAGGTGATGAAACTGCGCCGCCCCCAGTCGGGACAGAGGGCGTGCAGGACCAGGGAACGCTCCCCGGTCTTCGTTGTATTCAAGATGATGAGCCGGG
>JAGCYX010000109.1 GCA_017960585.1 Bacteroidales bacterium | reverse complement strand
TGCTTCTTGTGGCGGTACTGGGCGGTCGCGACCTTGGTGATGGTCTCGCGGTACGGCACCTTCGGGGCGAAGAGCTCGACGTCGAGCTTGTACTCGTTGTTCAGCAGCCACTTGACGATGTTGATGTGCTGCTCGCCGTTGCCGCTGAGGATGGTCTGGCGGAGCTCCTTGGAGTACTCCACGATGACGGTCGGGTCGGTGTTGGCGATCTTCTTGAGGGCGTCGCCGAGCTTCTGCTCGTCCTGCTGGACCTTGGCCTTGATGGCGCAGCGGTACTTCGGGGCGGGATACTCGATCTTGTCGTACTTGATGTTGGAACCCGGCAGGGAGAGGGTCGTGTTGGACTTGCCGTTCTTGAGCTTGACGGTGCAGCCGAAATCACCGGCGTGCAGGGAGGTCACGGCGTCCTTCTTGGTGCCGGCCACGGCGTAGATGGCGGAGAAGCGCTCCTTGTTGCCGGAGACGGGATCTTCGAGATCCAGACCGGCGGTCACGGTACCGCTCATCACCTTGAAGTAAGACACCTCGCCGAGGTGCTGCTCCACGTCGTTCTTGTAGATGAACAGGGACGGGGCGCCGCCTTCCTTCACGTCGGGAGCCGGAGCGACGTCCTTGACGAAGTCGAGCAGGCGCTTCACGCCGATGTCCTTCTTCGCGCAGACGCAGAAGACCGGATAGGCCTCGCCGGCGGCGATGCCCAGGTTCAGGCCCTTGTGGATCTCCTCCTCGGAGAGCTCGCCCTCCTCGAAGTACTTCTCCATGAGAGCGTCGTCGAACTCGGCGGCCTTCTCGATGAGGGCGGCGCGGGCCTCTTCGGCCTGGTCCTTCAGGTTCGCCGGGATCTCAAGATCCTCGCGGGTGCCGTTGGCATCCTTGAAGTGGTAATATTTCATCGTGAGGACATCCACGAAGCCGTCGAAGGAGGTGCCGGGATTGACCGGGAACTGGACATAGACGGCCTTGCCGCCGATGGACTCCTTGATGGAGTTCTGGATGTTGTCCCAGTCGGCCTTCTCGCTGTCGAGCTGGTTGACGGCGATCACGAGGGGCAGCTTCTTGCTGTCGGCCAGGCGGAGGAAGTTCTCCGTGCCGACCTCGACGCCCTGCTGGGCGTTGATCACGAGCACGCCGCTCTCGCACACCTTGAAGGCAGCGTAGGCACCGCCGATGAAGTCGTCGGAACCCGGCGTGTCGATGAAGTTGATCTTGGCGCCCTGGAACTCAGCGTACAGCGGGGTCGCATAGATGGAGCGCTGGTTGAGTTTCTCGAGTTCGTCATTGTCGGAAAGGGTGTTCTTGTCTTCGACCGTGCCGCGACGGTCGATTACCTTGCCCTCGAAGAGCATGGCTTCTGCGAGCGTGGTCTTGCCGGATTTCGTTGCGCCGAGCAGGGCCACGTTGCGGATGTCTTTGGTAGAATAATCTTTCATTTGTTGCGTATGCTGTATTAATTATTAGTCAAAGTCCGCAAATCTAATCATTTTTATGAGCATTCGCAAATCATTCTGTCTGCTGGCGCAAGATTAATTCTTCGCCGCAGATTCCGGTCTCCCGGAGGAGCGCTTCGTTGAGTTCGCCGGGGATTACGTGCAGGCGGCGGCAGGCGGCAGGGAAATCGGGAAGGGTGCGCTCCGTCTCCAGGAGGCGGAACAGGCGGGTGGTGGAAGATTCTTTCTGGTTCATGGCATTTCGTGTTTGTTGACCGCAAAAATGGGACACTGTCTTGAAAAAAGCAACACCCGGGCCGGGGGTAAAGAGGGGGTACGAAGGGGGTATGAATGAAAAAAATACGAATTTCAACACATTTGTAGGGTTTTTCCATACAGCGTCGGATTTTCGAGGACGCCAAAAACCGGGCGCATCGGTTATCTTTGCCAGTGGTGGACGATTTCTTTCATAACAACATCCGCAGGGCGCGCGAGCGGGCCGGTCTCTCCCAGACGGAGCTGGCCGAGTGCCTCGGTGTGGTCAGGTCCACCATCAACGATCTCGAGTGCGGCAGGACCAACCTTTTCAACAAGAACATCCCGGCAATCGCCCGGCGGCTGGGCATCTCCGTCGAGGAGCTGCTCTGCGGCGCTCCGCCGGAGCAGCTGCTCGAGGATCCGTTCACGCGGACGGAGCGGGAGAACGCGCTGCGCAAGGATCTGGAGGGGCGTATCTCCACCCTCCAGGAGCAGCTCGACACCGAAAAGCGTATCTCCCACAATCTCCAGACGAGCCTGGATTCCCTCACCCGCAGCCACAACTTCCTGCTCGACCAGCTACGCAAAGAGCAGTAGATTCGCCGGTCTAAGCCGGCGAATGATGATGTCCGTCATGCCCGGCGTGACCGGGCATCTGTTTTTTTGTGTATCTTTGTACGTTATGCGCGAACCACAGCTCCTCCCGTATATGGAACCGGACCGGCTGGAAGCCGGGTGCGACGAGGCCGGACGCGGACCCCTGGCGGGCCCCGTCTATGCCGCCGCCGTCATCCTGCCCGCGGATTTCCGCCACCCGCTGCTGGACGATTCCAAGAAGATGACGGAGAAGGCGCGCGAGGAGCTGCGCCCCATCATCGAGCGCGATGCCGTGGCCTGGGCCGTGGAGGCCGTGAGCGCGGAGGAGATCGACCGCCTCAACATCCTCGGCGCCTCGCTGGAAGGCATTCGCCGGGCCGTGCGTCGGCTCGCGGTGCGGCCGGATTTCCTGCTGATCGACGGCAACCGCTTCCGCCCCTTCGACGGCTATCCCTACCGGACCGTCGTGCACGGGGACGCCACCTACGCGAGCATCGCCGCGGCGTCCGTGCTGGCCAAGACCTGGCGCGACGCGTATATGCGGGAGCTGGCGCAGAAGTACCCGCAGTACGGCTGGGAGCATAACATGGGCTACCCGACGCCGGAGCACATCGCCGCCATCAAGGCGCACGGGTGGACCCCGGAGCACCGCCGCTCCTTCCACCCCAAAGAACTGGAACCCAATTTATTTGACGTAATATGAAGAAATTCCTGTTAACCGTTGCCACCGCCCTGCTTCTCATGCCGGCCGCCCTGCGCGCCGACGAGGGCATGTGGCTCCTCCCCCTGCTCGAGAAGATGAACGCCGACGCCCTGCGCAACCTGGGCTCCCGCCTCACCCCGGAGCAGATCTATAGTGTGAACCATTCGTCCATCAAGGATGCCGTCGTCCAGTTCGGAGGCGGCTGCACCGCCGAGATCATCTCCGGCAGCGGCCTCCTGGTGACCAACCACCACTGCGGCTACAGCAACATCCAGGCGCTCTCCTCCACGGAGCACAACTACCTGGAGGACGGCTACTTCGCGATGTCCCGCGAGGAGGAACTCCCCTGCCCGGGCCTGACCGTCCGCTTCCTGCAGAGCATGACGGACGTGACCGACGACCTTGCGGCCGGGAAGAGCCGCCAGGAGCTGATCTCCGCCGCAGAGAAGGAGAATCCGAACTGCCAGGTGCGCATCATCAGCTTCTACAACGACAACGTCCAGTACCTGATCGTGTCCAAGATCTACCGCGACGTGCGCTTCGTGGGCGCGCCGCCCGCAGCCTCCGGCAAGTTCGGCGGCGACACCGACAACTGGATGTGGCCGCGCCACACCTGCGATTTCTCGATGTTCCGCGTCTATGCCGACGCGAACAACGAGCCGGCCGACTATTCTCCGAATAACGTTCCGATGCGCCCGCGCCAGTTCCTGAACATCTCCCTCAAGGGCGTGCAGGAAGGCGATTTCGCCATGATCATGGGCTATCCGGGCAGCACCCAGCGCTTCCAGACCGCCACGCAGCTCCAGGACATGCTCGCGACCAACGACGTCCGCATCGACGCCCGCGGCGTGCGCCAGGACGTGCTCTGGAAGGCCATGCGCGCCGATGAGAAGGTGGGCCTGCAGTACGCCAGCAAGTATTCCGGTTCCTCCAACGGCTGGAAGAAGTGGATCGGCGAGCGCGAGGCCTTCGAGGCGCTCGACATCATCGGCCGCGAGGAGCAGAAGGAGCGCGACCTCACCACCTGGATCAACGCCGACCCGGCCCGCCAGGCCGCTTACGGCGGCGCCATCGACCGCATCGCGGAGAGCGTGCAGGCCGCCGCGGCGCCCAAGCAGGCGACCGTCCTGCTGAGCGAGACCCTCGGCCGCATCGAGCTGCTGGGCTTCGCCGCCACGATGGACCGCTCCCTGCAGATGGCCCGCAACGCGCAGGACCAGGAACTCGATGTCCAGGCCCGCGTGCAGCAGACCCTCGACCTGATCATGGATATGCTGCAGGATGAGTACAAGGACTACAACGCGGACGTGGACCGCGACGTGGCCATCGCCCTGATCGACCACTACAAATCCCGCGTGAACCCGGCCGACGCCGTGATGCTGAACGGCAAGAGCATCCTCACGATGGACACCCGCAAGCTGGTGGACAACCTCTTCAAGAAGAGCATCTTCACCTCCGAGGAAAAACTGAAATCCAAGCTGGCGGTGCTCTCCTCCGAGAAGATGCTCGCCGCCGACCCCGCCGTGCAGCTGGCCGCCGCCATTACCGCCACCGCCCAGCCGTTCTCCCAGGCCGCCAACGCCGGCAGCCCGGCCCTCGCCGCCGCCTCCAAGGCCTACGGCGCCGCCCTGCTCGCGTGGCAGGCGGGCCAGCCGAGCTACCCGGACGCCAACTCCACCTGCCGCTTCACCTACGGCACCGTGAAGAGCTACGAGCCCAAGGACGGCGTGCTCTATAAGTACTACACCACGCTCAAGGGCGTGATGGAGAAGGAAGATCCGGACAATTATGAATTCCGCGTGCCTGCGCGCCTGAAGGAGATCTACCAGACCAAGGACTACGGCCAGTATGCCAACGCCCAGGGCGAGCTGGTGACCTGCTTCCTGACCAACCTGGACATCACCGGCGGCAACTCCGGCAGCCCGGTGATGGACGCCGACGGCAACCTGATCGGCCTGGCCTTCGACGGCAACTGGGAGGCGATGAGCAGCGACGTGATGTTCGAGCCGAACCTGCAGCGCTGCATCTGCGTGGACATCCGCTACGTCCTGCTGATGCTGGACAAGTTCGCCGGCGCGGGCTATCTGTTGAATGAAATGAATCTGGTGAAAGAATAATGACGAAAGACGTAATTCTGCAGGCCCTGCGCGAAGTGCGGCATCCCGCCAAGGCGGACCGCGACATCGTGGAACTGGGCATGGTGCAAGATATTGAAATCACGGAAAACAGCGTCGTCGTTACGCTGGCATTTGGCAAGCGCCGCGACCCGCTGGCAGAGTACCTCATCGGCAGCGCCCGCGCGGCGCTGATCCGCCACCTGCCGTCTTCCGTGAGCTCCGAGGTCAAGACCGTGGTGGTCGAGGACGAGAAGCCCAGGAAGAAGGGGCTGAACCTCGGGCTGGAGCAGCTCGCCGAGGTCCGGCACATCGTCGGCATCGCCTCGGGCAAAGGCGGCGTGGGCAAGTCCACCGTGGCCGTGAACCTGGCCTGCGCGCTGGCGCGGCTGGGCTACAAGGTCGGCCTCGCGGACGCGGACGTCTACGGCCCTTCGATCCCCGTGATGACGGGGACGGAGGGCGCGACGCCGGCCGCCGAACCGGGCGCGGAAGAGGGGCAGGAGCTCATCATCCCGCTGGAGAAGTTCGGGGTGAAGTGGATGTCCATCGGCTATTTCGCCGACCGGGGGCAGGCGCTGATCTGGCGCGGCCCGATGGCGTGCAACGCCCTCAAGCAGATGATTCTGCAGGTGAAGTGGGGGCCGCTGGACTTCCTGCTGATCGATATGCCGCCGGGCACGGGCGATATCCACATCAGCCTGGTGCAGGATATCCCGATGGAGGGCGCCGTGATCGTGACGACGCCGCAGACGGTGGCGCTGGCCGACGTGGAGAAGGGGGCCAATATGTTCCGCAACGAGAATGTGAACCGGCCGATCTTCGGCCTGGTGGAGAACATGGCCTGGTTCACGCCGGAGGCGCATCCGGACGAGAAGTACTTCATTTTCGGCCAGGACGGCGGCGCGCAGATGGCGCGTGAGCTGGGGATCGACCTGCTGGGGCGGATTCCGCTGGTGCAGGGTATCCGCGAGAGCGGCGACGCCGGCGAGCCCGTCGCCCTCGGCAGCCGCCCGGACGGCCTCGCCTTCGTTGAACTCGCCCGCCGCCTGGCGGAAAAACTCGGATAGTCCACCATGGAAGTCAGAGCAAAAAAGGCCCTCGGCCAACACTTCCTGACCGATCAAACCGTCGCAAAACGTATCGTGGACGCGTTGTCTGCCGGCCCCTCTGCCCCGCCAGACTTCGCTTCGCTCATCCTTCCCACGCCTGACGGCGCGGGCCCCTCCCATTTACGAGGCCATGGGTGGCCACGGTCCTGCGGGGCAGAGGGGCCAGCAGACTGCGTTCGGAGCGAAGCGACGCAGGGGGTTTCGGGGGGTACGCCCCCCGTCCCCCTCCGGGGGTGTAGGGGGGTGATCCCAGAGGACGCGCTAGCGGACTCTGGAGGATCGATTTCCAAGGCGGCAGTCTTGGAAATCGGTCCAGGGATGGGGGTGCTGACGCAGTACCTGCTGCAGCGGGAGGATATCGATTTGAAGCTGGTGGAGCTGGACGGGGAGTCGGTGGACTACCTGCTGACCCACTTTCCGGGCATGCAGGGCCGCCTGTACCAGGCCGACTACCTCCGCCTCGACATCCACAAACTGTTCCCGGGAGCATACCGGGTAATCGGCAACTTCCCCTACAACATCTCCTCGCAGATCTTCTTCAAGATCCTGGACGACAAGGACCGCATCCCGGAAGTGGTGTGCATGATCCAGAAGGAGGTGGCGGACCGCATCGCCGAGGGGCCGGGCAGCAAGACCTACGGCATCCTGTCGGTGCTGCTGCAGGCCTGGTACGACATCGATTACGTGATGAGCGTGGGCTCCGGCGCCTTCGCCCCGCCGCCCAAGGTGCAGTCGGCGGTAATCCGCCTGCGCCGCAACGCCCGGACGGAACTGGGTTGCGACGAGAAGCTGTTCAAGACGGTGGTGAAGACGGCGTTCAACCAGCGGCGCAAGACCCTGCGGAACGCCCTGAAGCCGCTGCTGCCGGAAGGTTTCGACAGCTCCGACCCGGTCTTCGACCTCCGCGCCGAGCGCCTCGGCGTCGAAGACTTCGTCGCCCTGACCCGCCGGCTCTCGCAATAACATCCCCTTTTGCTGTGAGCAGCAACTAGTTATCGCTGAGCATTTTACGGTTTTATACTCCCCTGATTTTCGGGGGAGTATGTTTTGTTATTTTATTGATTGCCAGCCTTTTCCACCTCACAGCGGCGACGGAGGAAAGCGAGAAGGATGGCGCCGAGGGCGGAGAGGATGAGGAAGAGGGAGCTGACGAGGGAGATGTTGCAGCCGGTGCGGTAGGACGGCGGATCGAAGCGCATCACGAGGGTGTGTTCGCCGGCGGGAACCTGTGCGGCGCGCAGCAGGGTGCCTTCGAGTTCAATCGGGAGTTCCTGGCCGGTTTCCTCAACCAGAAGTTTCCAGCCCACGGGGTAGTAGACTTCGCTGAAGACGACGCGCGCGGGCTCGGGGCTCGTATAATGGTAGCGGAGGCGGTTCGGGGCGTAGGACGTCAGCTGGATGGTCGACTGCGCAGCGGCACTGCCGGTCCCCGTTTCCTCGAACCAGGCGTTGCCTTTCGCATACGGGTAGCGGAGCGGCGGCATGTCACCATCAATAATGATGTAGCGGCAGTTCATTTCCGCCAGGCCGGGCAGGTACGTGAGCGCGGCTTCGGCCTCTTCGAGGGTGGTGGCGGGGCCGAGGGCCTTGTAGACCTGGTTGATTTCGCCCGTGAGGGTGCTCTCGATGAATTCCTGGTAGCGCTGCAGTTTGGCGGGCGAATAGCCGCCGATATTCTTGTGCCAGTAGGACGGGTGCGAGTCGTTGAAGACGTTGACCGTGAGGTCCAGGACGCGGTAGGACGGGTCGGTGTCGGAGAGGATGATCTCGTCCACCGGGCGCTTGGCGAACTGGCTCTGGAAGGCGCGCGGCGAGACGAAGTCGTCGGCGGACAGGTAGCGCTTGCCCACGAGGCCCAGGTCGAAGAGCACGAGCGCGATGATGAAGGCGCTTATCGCCATCATACGCCCCTGGCGCATCTCCGGCTGCGTCCGGAAGGTCTGGGCGGTTGATTTGGGGGTGGAGGTGCCCCACCAGAGGAGAGCAAAAGTAGCAGTAATCAGCAGGAGCGAGCGCAGGGCGTCCATCACCAGCAGGTAGCGGCGGTCGGCCGCGAGGGCGTCGATCAGGACGTCCGGCTGGCCGGCGTCCACGCTGCCGGAGAAGCTTCCGGCGATGCCGGGCATGAGGGCGCAGATCGCGCAGAAGCCGCCCGTGATGGCGGCGGCAATCCAGCCTTTCTTGCGGAACAGTTCCGCCGTCTCCGGCTGGCGCACCAGGCGGTCCAGCACCAGGAAGCCGAGCATCGGGAGGGTGAACTGGAGGACGGTCAGCGCCATGGATACCGTGCGGAATTTGTTGTAGAGCGGCGCGACGTCGTAGAAGAATCTGGTGAAGGCCATGAAGTGGCTGCCCAGGGCGAGCAGCACGGCCAGCACGGTGCCCGCGACGAGCCACCATTTTTCTTTTCCTTTATACAGGACCAGGCCCAGGACGAAGAGGAATACGGTAATGGCGCCCAGGTACATGGGACCGGCCGTGAAGGGCTGGGGGCCCCAGTAGAGCGGCAGGTTCTTGGAGATCTCCTTGAGGTTCGGCTGGCCGGCGCGCTTGAGGAGGTCGTAGGTTTCGGAGTGTTTCGGGTTGACCGCTCCGGAGGAGGAGCCGCCGTTGAAGTTGGGAATCAGCAGGTTGGGGAGTTCTTCCCAGCCGTAGGACCAGGCGGTGGCGTAGTCGAGGTCGAGGCCTTTGGCGCCGGCGCCGCCTTCGGAGGCTGCGGTGCTGCCGCCGCGCATGGAGTACGGGGTGTATTCCATGGTGGGGAGGAGCTTGGTGGCGTTGGTGGCGATGCCGGCGACGCCCAGCACCAGGAGTAACGCCGAGGCTATGAAGAAACGACTCCATTTCGGGACGGCAGCTGCCGTTGCTCCGCGAAAAAGGGAAACGACCAGCACAATCACGTAGATCAAAATCAGAATCGCCAGATAATAGGTAATCTGCGGATGATTCGCCTTGACTTGAAAACTCAACGCCAGACCGAACAGGGCTGCGCCCAAAATGGTTCCTGACAACCAAGGCGAGCCGGCAGCTGCCGCTGCTCCGCTATCGGGCTTCGCTCCGCTGACGCCCGACCCTACCCGGGTGAACGGCTGCGCAGCGGCACTGCCGACTCGACCCAAAGCTTTGTTATAGGTATAAATCAGTGCGGCGAGGACCCAGGGGAGAAAGGCGAGGGCCTGCATTTTGGTGTTGTGGCCGACCTGGATGATCTGCAGGTTGTAGGAGCAGAAGGTGACGGCGATGGCGCCGCCGACGGCGAGGAGGGGGTGGATGCCGAGGGCGAGCATCAGGAGCCAGGCGCCCAGCAGGGAGATAAAGAGGTAGGTGGCGGGGCGGCGGCCCAGGAGCAGGAAGTCGTAGATCTTCTGCGTCCAGTCGCCCTGCGTGGAGGCGTGGATGGTGGCCGTGGGCATGCCGCCGAACATTGACCCCGTCCAGGCCGTCTGGTCGCCGGGGTGGGCGGCGTTCCATTCCATCATCTCGTGCGACATACCCTGCCAGCCGGAGATGTCGCTCTGGTTGACGATTTTGCCACTCAGCACCTGGGGCACATAAGCATAAGACAAGACGAGCAGGCCGACAATGATGCCGGCATACAGGAGGAGTTTCTTCTTCATTTAAAGCACTTCTACAAGTCGGGCCGTGAGGGCGCGGCGGGTATATTTCTCTATGCCGGCCGTCTGCGGATGCTCCGCGTCGAGGAAGGCCAGCAGTTCTTCTTGCTTGTCCCAGTCGAACATCTCGCCGGCGGCGGCGTCACGCAGCACGGAGGCAGCTGCGCCGTCTTCCTGGCCGATGCCCAACACGGGTCGCCGGGCTGCAAGATATTCAAAAATCTTGCCGGGAAGGACTTTGGCGTACTCGGGTTCGCGACGAAGTGGTAATAAAAGAATATCGGCGGCGCGCTGTTCGCGCACGGTCTCGTCATGGGGGAGGTAGCCGAGCTCGACGAGGTTGTCGCCGAGGCCGCGGGCGCGGATGGCGTCCGTGATGGCGGCGTCGACCTTGCCGGCAAGGCGGATCTGGAGCCGCTGGCGGAAGGTCGGGTCGGTCTGGCAGCGCTGCGCAAGGGCGTCCCAGAGGTTCAGCGGGTTGCCGTCCGCGGCAAACAGCCCGGTATGCACCAGGCGGAACTTACCGTTTTCAGGCGAGCCGGCAGCTGCCGTCCCGCCGAAATCATCCTCATCGAAGCCGTTCGTGATCAAGACGACGGGGGTCTTGGTCTTGGCCTGGAAGTCGGCGGCGACGGGCGGGCTGACGCTGACGATCAGGTCGGCGCCGTCCAGCACGGACTGCTCCAGGGCGTGGTGCCGGCGGTCGGCGGCGGCGGAGAGGCCGAGGTGCTTGTAGTAGAACATCTCCGTCCACGGATCGCGGAAATCCGCAATCCAGCGCACGCCGAGGGCCTTTTTCAGCCCCAGGCCGATGAGGTGCACCGACTGCGGCGGGCCCGTGGTGACCACGGCGTCCACCGGATGCTCGGCGAGGTATTTCTTCAGAAAACGGACCGACGGACGCACCCAGCCGATCCGGGGATCGGGGATGAAGCAATTGCCCCGGATCCAAAGGGAAAGACGCTGCTTCCAGCTCTTCTGCTGGGCGTTCACGGGATTGACCTCCTGGCCCTGTTTGCCGCCGGTCAGGCGGCGGTAGACGGCGTAGGGCTCCGTGATGTGCGTCTTGATGACTTCCGCGCAGGCGGGGACGTCCGCGAGCAGGCTCTCGTCGCGCGCGAGCTGTTCAGGATTCTCCGGCGTGTAGATGACCGGCTGCCAGCCGAACTCGGGAAGATATTTGCTGAACTTCACCCAACGCTGAACCCCCGAACCACCGGTCGGGGGCCAGTAATAGGTTATGATCAGCAGTCGTTTCACCAGCGCTTGTAACCTTCGAGGTTGGCCTTGACGGTCTCCCAGTCGTAGTAGGGACCCGTCACAGGCTCGAGGCCGCGCAACTTGCGTTCCTTCTCCTGATAGAGGAATTTCACGAGCACGTGACCCGCCTTGTTCCTATAGAAGATCATCTGCAGGTTGCTGGCCATACAGATATTCCAAAAACCGAACCATTTTTCGCAGATCTCGTCGACTGCCAGGCGGTCGCCCGCGCCCTCGACGCCCAGGTAGCTGGCCAGGGCCATCAGCGGATAGTCGTGGCCGAAGCGCAGGTCGGCGGCGTAGTTGCCGGTGGCCAGGGCCTCGTCGGCCTTTGCCACGATGTCCTCCACGCAGGATTTGGCCATCGGAACGCGCTCCATGCCCACCTCGACGGAGTTGCAGTGGCCGAGGTAGAGGAACATGTTGTTCTGCGCCCAGCGGCGATAGATCGCGTCGAACGGCAGCACGCTGTAGAGGTTCTCCTGGATGTCGAAATCTTCCGCCACGACGGCCGTGTCATACACGTCCTGCGTGAACTGGCGGGCGTTCTTGACGATGTTGCGGGCCTTCACAGGATCGGTGAACACGCGGGAGATGACACCGAGCGTATCATCCGGCACGTCGCGCAGCCACTCGAAACTCTTGCGCATGGCGGGTCCGGTCAGGCGCTCCCAACCTTTCTCATTATCGAGGTAGTCCATAAACTTCTCGCCCGTGTCCACGCGGATCTGCAGCTTGGGATTCTGGCGGATCAGGGAGTTGGTGAAGGAGTTCATGCTGATGATGCAACGCTGCACCGTGCTGGAGAAAGCACGGACGTTCTTCTCGCCCTTGAACACGGCGGGATAGCGCTTGTACATGCGCTCGGCGAGGGCGGCGTGCTCACGCGATCCGCGCTGCGACAGGCGGCCGTCCATGCCGTCCCAGCCGGCCAGGACGTCGCGGGCGCCCTTGAGCAGCATCTCGCCGTCCGCGCTCAGGATGCCCTCATGCTGGGCAGCCTCCAGGACACCGATCACGCCCAGGTAAGCCTTGCCGCCCCAGTTGGAGCGGGAACCATGACGGCCGTAATGGCTGATGTAAACCGGTTTGTACCCCTTCGGGGCCGGCGTATCTTGGAGCGGATAGAATTCGTAGGAATTCAAATTGTTGCCTGCACGGGAGTTTTCCTCCATCAGCGCACGCACGGCAATCTCCGAGCGTTTGGGCTGCGCGGCCAGGGTCGTGGTCAGTGCCAGCAGGGCAATCAGGAACAGGATCGGTTTTCTCATGAATCGGTCATTTTCGTTTGTGACAAAGGTACGCATTTTAATTCTTCAGCCTACGGCAGCCCGCTGCGTTTCCTTTCGTTTTTACGGCATTCTCATACACATCTGTCTCCGACTTTCAAAAAACGTGAATGAAATTTGACATCGCGTTATTTTCGTAACTTAGCAGGCAGTATTTCCGCACAAGCCCGTTATATGGGTAAACGAAAATCGAAAATGAAACGAATCCTGTTATTCCTGGCAGCCGTGCTGATGCTGCCCGCATGCGAAAAGATGAACCGGGAAGAGGACCTCAGGCGCGAGGACCTCACGGAACCTGTGCCCATCGAACTGACCAAGGCGGAGGAGGCCGTCCGGAACGCCTCCAACGATTTTGGAATGAAAGTTTTCGCGGGGCTCCTCTCCAGAGCGAAAGGCCGCGAGGTCTCCTTCTCCCCGCTGAGCCTGTCCCTGGCGCTGGCCATGACGGCCGAAGGCGCGGAGAACGACACCTGGAAGCAGTTTGCCGACGTGATCGGCTGGGGAACGGCCGGCAAGGAAGAGGTCGGCGCCTATTACCAGAAGATGATCGAGGGCCTGGTCAAGACGGACCCCCAGGTTTCGTTCACAAGCTGCAATTCCGTCTGGGCCGCCAAGACCCTTTCGATGTACGACAGCTATACGTCGTTGCTGCAACAGTACTTCGCCGCCGAGAACTATTCGGTGGATTTCGGCAGCCCCGCCACGCTCGACCAGATCAACAAGTGGTGTTCGGACAAGACGGAGGGCAAGATTCCGAAGATGCTGGATGATCTGGATCCCCAGACCCGCCTGATGCTGATCAACGCCCTCCTGTTCAAGGCCCCCTGGGGCCTGACCTGGGACATCAAGAAGGGTCGGGATTTCAACGGCGTCTCCGGCAAGACGAAGAAGGATTACCTCCATGTCAACCACCAGCTCGGGTATGGAGAATATGAAGATTTCGAATATGTCTCCATCCCCTACGGCAACGGATCCTATGAGATCGATGTCGTCCTGCCCAAAGCGGGAAAGACCGTCCCGGGTGTTCTCCCGAAGGTGAATTACGACGCATTCCAGTATGCCTATCCCGGCACCGAGGTGGATCTGTACCTGCCCAAATGGTCTACGGATTACTTTTCCGAAAGAGATATCCCCGATGTACTGAAAGCCCTGGGGCTGACCCTGCCGTTCGATCGCGACAACGCGGATTTCTCCGGCATCAGCCAGGGATCGCTCTATATTGGTTCTATCCTCCAGAAAGTCCGGATCGACGTGACGGAAAAGGGAACGGAATTCGCCGCCGTGACCGTGGTCGGAATGCTGAATACGGGGATAGGACCGGTTACGCCGAGAAAGGTCACCCTCGACCTCAATCGCCCCTTCGCCTACTTCATCCGGGAGAAGAGTTCCAACACGCTCCTCCTCGCCGGTACCCTGTCGGAATAGGATTAAATCCCCAACTCGCCCTTCAGCGAACGTAAAAGGTCTGATCGGAGTGAAGCGACGCAGGGGAGTTTGAGGGGGTTCGCCCCCTCAATCATTAGAGCCCTAACTCGCCCTTTAGGGCGCGCAGCAGGTCGAAGGCCTGCAGCGGCGTCATATTGTTGAGGTCGGCGGACTCGAGCTTGTCCTTGATGGACGAGAGGGTGGGATCGTCGAGCTGGAAGAAGGACAGCTGCACGGAACCGTCGTCCTCCATGGCCATGGCGCTGGCGTGCTTCTCGCGGCGCTCCAGGTCGCGCAGCGTCCGCTCGGCGGACTCGATAACCTCGCGCGGCATGCCGGCCAGGCGCGCCACGTGGATACCGAAACTGTGCGCCACCCCGCCGGGCTGCAGCTTGCGCAGGAAGATGACGTTCTTGCCCTCTTCCTTCACGGCGATGTGGTAGTTCTTGACGCGGGGATACTGCTCCTCCAGGTCGTTCAGTTCGTGGTAGTGCGTAGCGAAGAGGGTCTTGGCGCCCTTGCCGTTCTGGTGGATGTATTCCACGAGGGCGCGGGCGATGGACATGCCGTCGTAGGTGGAGGTGCCGCGCCCGATCTCGTCCAGCAGCACCAGCGAGCGGGCGCTGAGGTTGTGCATGATCATCGCGGTCTCCAGCATCTCCACCATGAAGGTGGACTCGCCGCGGGAGATATTGTCCGTCGCGCCGACGCGTGTGAAGATCTTGTCGAAATAGCCGATCCGCGCCGCGGAGGCGGGGACGAACGAGCCGATCTGCGCCATCAGCACGATGAGCGCGGTCTGGCGCAGGAGGGCGGATTTACCGGCCATGTTGGGGCCGGTCAGGATGATGATCTGCTCGCCCTTGCTGTCCATGCGGATGTCGTTGGGAACGTATTCCTCACCTGCTGGCATCAGCGTCTCGATGACGGGATGGCGGCCGGCCTTGATGTCCAGCACCGTGCCCTTGTCCATCTCCGGCCGGCAGTAGCCGCGGTCGAGCGCCTGCTGCGCGAAGCCCTGCAGGACGTCGAGGCGCGAGAGGATGCGGCAGTTCTCCTGGATGTCGCGGATGGCCTTCTGGACGGCGGCGACCAGCTCGCCGAAGAGGCGGCTCTCGATCTCGTAGATGGACGCCTCCGCCCCGAGGATCTTCTCCTCGTATTCCTTCAGTTCCGGGGTGATGTAGCGCTCCGCGTTTACGAGGGTCTGCTTGCGGACCCACTCCGGGGGAACCTTGTCGCGGAAGGTATTGCGGACTTCGATATAGTAGCCGAAGACGTTGTTGTAGCTGATTTTCAGCGAGCCGATGCCGGTGCGTTCGCTCTCGCGAACCTGCATCTGCAGGAGGTATTCCTTGCCGCCGCGCGAGATGGCGCGCAGCTCGTCCAGTTCCTTGTCCACGCCGGCGGCGATTACGTCGCCCTTGCCGAGCTGGGAGGCGTCTTCCGCGAGGGTCGCGGTGATGCGGTCCAGCAGCTTGTCGGTGTTGCGCAGGCCCTTGATGAGCTTGTCGAGCGCCGCGCAGCCGGTGTCGCCGCAGAGTTCGCGGATGGGCGCCATGCGGCTCAGCGAGCGGCCGAGCTGGCGGACTTCCCGCGGGAGGATCTTGCCCGTCGCGGCGCGGGAGATGATGCGCTCCAGATCGCCGATCTCGCCCAGGTTGCGCTGGAGCTCGGCGAGCAGTTCTTCGTTGTCGTGGAGCAGCTGGACCACGTCGTAGCGCGCCTCCAGCTCCTTCAGGTCGAGGACCGGCATGGCGAGCCACTGGCGCAGCAGGCGGGCACCCATCGGGGTGCAGCAGCGGTCGATGGTATCGACCAGGCTGACCCCCTCGCGGCCCGCGTTGCTCTGGAAGATTTCCAGGTTGCGGAAGGTGAACTTGTCCATCCAGACGAACTTCTCCTCGTCGATGCGGCCGATGGAACAGATGTTCCCGAGGCCGGCGTGCTGCGTCTGCTCCAGGTAGACCAGCAGGGCGCCGGCGGAGCAGATGGCGAGCGGGAAGCCGTCGATGGCGAAGCCCTTGAGGCTCTGGACCTTGAGCTGTTTGCAGAGCCGCTCCACGGCGGCGTCCTGCACGAAGGCCCATTCGTCCAGGCCCGTGGCATAGAAGTCGCCGTAGCGCTCCTTCACGGCGCGCAGCAGCTCGCGCTGGACCACCAGCTCGCGCGGCTGCAGGGAGCTAAGCAGCGTGCCGATGTAGTCCAGGCTGCCCTGAGCCACCTGGAAGGTACCCGTGGACACGTCCAGGAACGCGGCGCCGCAGCTCTGGCCCTCGAAGGTCAGGCCGGCGAGGTAGTTGTGCTCCTTCTGGTCCAGCATGGACTCCCCGAAGGCGATGCCGGGGGTGAGGATTTCAGTAATTCCGCGCTTGACGAGCTTGTTCTTCACGAGCGCAGGGTCTTCCAGCTGGTCGCAGATGGCCACCTTGTAGCCGCCGCGGACCAGTTTCTGGAGATAACTTTCGATGGCGTGGTGCGGGAAGCCGGCCATGGGCGTGTCGCCCTTGTCGCCGTTGGAGCGGCGCGTCAGCACGAGTCCGAGCACCTTGCTGACCAGCACGGCGTCGTCGGAATAAGTCTCATAGAAATCCCCGACGCGGTACAGGAGTATCGCCTCGGGGTGCTGCGCCTTGATGCTGAAATACTGCTTCAGCATCGGAGTATCTTCGCCTTTCTTTGCCATGGGTCTGCTGGAAAAGCAAAGATACAAAAAAACGGGATTACTTCGTAATGTGGATGATATAACCCTCCACCGGCATGCCGTTCACCTTATATCCCGTGTAGGATTCCGGGTAACCCGTTTCATTCCAGCGGAAGGCGTGCTGGACCCGGATGACGTCCCGGCTGCCGTCGGGCCAGAAGATGCACAGGTCCGTATCCCACTTTTTCGTGCCGTCCAGTTCGCCGAAACGAAGGTACACCTCGTCGGTCGGGAGGTACCACTGAGGGTAAATATAGAAGCCCCGCAGCGTGGCCAGATAGGCTTTGGTGCCAGCCCAGGGCAACGAGGCGGGCCAGCGGAACTCCTTTCCGTCGAACGTGGCCAGGAACGGCGTCTCCAGCCAGTTGCCGGGGGTGGACTCGTCGAAGAGGTTGTTCCCCTGCTTGTCCTTGACCTCGATGATAAGCTCGACGGGACCGATATCCCAGATCATGTTTCCGGAGGGACTATTGCTCCCTTTTGCGAGAAAAGCCTGGAACGGATCTTTCTCACAGGAGGTCAGCAGCAGCACGGCTGCCAGGATGTATAGGATCTTTTTCATCATCGTCAGTTCTGTGTCCGGGGGTTTTGCCCGGACAAATATACCTATTTCAAATCGAATGACAAGCCGACACGGAGCTGGAATTGGAGTTTGTCGTCCCAGCTGTTCACGTAGGCGCTGCGGTTGAAGGGGGCCGACAGGACCGGGGTCAGGTAGAAGCGGACGCCCGGGAAGAGGCGGATGTCCGTGCCGGCCATCACGTTCCCGGAGAAGAGGACCGGGTCCCGCAGCGGCTGCCCGCCGGTCGCGGCGATGCACTTCGCCGCGTGCACGCCGGCGCCGAGGTAGAAGCGCCAGCGGCTCTCGGGGTTGAAGTAGTACTGCGCGTCCACCGGGATGCCGAGATAGTGGAGCGTGAGCGACTGGGGTGTATCGCCATAGAGACGGTAGCCGTCGCGCTGCATATAGTCCAAGCCCGCCGACAGGACCCAGGAGCGGGACAACGGGAGGGAGAGCGACACGCCGAAGGTCACGGGAAGGGCCGGGGCTTTCGGGACCGACATCACTCTCATTTCGTGCTCGTTCGCCACCTGGACATAGAGCCATTTGACGTTGGGGGAATTCGGCTGGTTCAGACCGTCACCGTTCACAGCAGCGTTCCCGATATTGGACATGTAATAGTTATTGGACAAATAGGAGACCGCGGCATCGTAGTCATCCGCTACCACCCACTTCCCCTTGCCAAACGCCAGTTGCGATGTTGGCATCTTCGGGTTGACGCCGCCGGAGAAGGAAGTCCCCGCCGTAGCGGCCTGCACCCGCAGGGACACCCGCCCGGTCAGCTTCCTCCGCGGCCGCACCGGCTCCTCCGGAATCTCCTCCAGGTCCGCCAGCGCCAGCTCCGCCAGCGTCGGCCCCTCGGAGTTCCCGTCCACATTTTGGGCAATTTTTGTGGACAAACCCTCGTTGTTCTCCTCCCCATCCACAAATTGGGCTTGTTTTGTGGACGGAACCTCGTTTTTCGCCCCGCCATCCTCATTTTGGGCCGTTTTTGTGGACGGATCCTCCTGCGGCAGCCGGTGGGCGGGGTGCGCGTTGGCCTGCGCACGTTTGCCCGCGCCGTCGGGGGCCGTGGGCCGGGTGCGGGGGGACGGCTGCCGCTCCTCGGTCACGCCGTCAGCCGGGCGGGACCGGTCGGATTGCGGGAGCAGGACGACCGGTTCTGCCTGGCCGGCGTTCTGGCTGGAGGTTTGTGTTTCCTGGGCGAGGCGGTCGGGGGTTTGGGCAGGGTTGGCGGCGGGGCGCAGGAGGAAGAAGGCGGCGACAGCCGCAGCGGCGACACCGGCCAGAGCCCAAGGCCAGAACGTTGTCCTTCGACAAGCTCTGGAACCGCCGGCGAATGACGAAGAGACCACGCCGCCTTCCACCCAGCCGTCCTCCAGCGGCAGGCGGGCATCCTGCAGGCGCTCCTGCAGAACCCGGGTCCAGTCTTGTTCCTTAATCCTTTTCATCCTTACCATATTTCGCCGCCAGCAGAGCGGCCAGTTTGCGCCTCGCCTTGAGGTATTGCGTCTGCGAAGTCTTCTCCGAGATGCCGAGCAGCTGCGCGATCTCGCGGTGCGAGTAGCCGTCGAGGCAGAAGAGGTTGAACACCTCCCGGTAGCCTTCCGGCAGCGAGGCGATCAGGTCGATCAGCTCTTCCACCGGCACCGTCCGCAGGGCCTCGACGTTCACCGGGGCCTCCTCCCGGTCGTCCTTCGACAGGCTCAGGAACCGACCGGAGCCATCGTCCGATAGCGCGCCACCCAGCAGGGTCAGGCGCTTCCGGCGCCGCAGCTCGTCCACCGCCAGGCGGGAGGCGATACGCCCCAGCCAGGCTCCGAGCGAACCGTCGCGGCGCGGCCGGAAGCCGTCCAGCGCATCCCACGCCCGCAGGAAGGTGTCGTGGACCAGGTCCCGGACGCGGTCGGCGTCGCGGAGATACCTCCGGCACACGGCCAGCACACGCCCCGCGTAGGTCTCGTACATTTCCTGTCTCGCGCCCGGCACTCCGGCGCTGCAGCGCCGGACCAGGCTTTTCTCATCCATCAACACTCGGT
Source organism: Bacteroidales bacterium (assembly GCA_017960585.1). GTDB lineage: Bacteria > Bacteroidota > Bacteroidia > Bacteroidales > UBA932 > Cryptobacteroides. The sequence continues at coordinate 12,333 of JAGCYX010000109.1, read as the reverse complement.
TTTGAAGAATCTTCAACTATATAACGGCTCCCTTCCAAAAAACTGCCTGCCTCACCCAAAAAAACTGTGAGCAGGATCTCACTACCTATCAGCGGATTAAGAAAACATACTCCCCCGTTTTCAGGGGGAGTACGAAACAGTAACAAATTGTCAATCAGGCGGTTTCGGCTCACAAGGAGATTCCGGGTCAAGTCCGGAATGATTACCGGTTGACGTACACCTGCAGCTTCTCGTCGATGCGGGCGTTGATCTGCCCGGCGAGCGCCTGGCCGCGGGTGTCGAGACCCGGGATGGCCAGCAGGTTGCCGGCCGCGGCGCGCAGGGCGCCCATGCCGATCTCCCCGTTGTTGACGGCGGAGAGCAGTGCGGCGAGCACATTGTTCAGGTCGGCGGCGCTGACGTTATAATTCCACTTGAGCGCCTGGTTGAAACTCACCGGACGCACCCCGGAATTGTGCGAGCAGTCCACCGGCTTGATGACCACGTCCGGGAACTCCCGGCGCAGATCCGTCAGCTGGCCCGCCTGCGCGCGGAAGGCGCTGACCAGCTGGTCCACGCCGTTGTAGCGGTTGCTCGCGCTGCCGTTGGACAGGCTGTTCTTGAAGCAGCTCAGGATATCGTTGTACACCGGCACCACGGTGATCTTCTCCATACCCAGGGCCTTCGCCTTGCGGATCACGGCCGCCAGCGAACCCTCGCCGGCCGGCACGCCGTCGCAGATGAGGCCGGAGCCCTTCAGGTCCAGTTCGCGCACGGCCGTGCTCTTGCCGGAGGCCGGCGGACCCATCACGATGGTCAGGTCGTTCTTGCCCTCGCGCAGCGCCTTCTGCGCCATGCGCTCGAGCAGGTGGTCATAGAGAATCTGCTCCGCTTCGCGGTAATCCGCGGCGTTGGTGCCCGTGTAGCCCAGCGGGCGGAACAGGAAGCGCACGTCGTTGGGATCCAGCGTGTTGGCGGCGGCGCCCAGGTACTTGTCGGTCAGCTGGACCAGGCGATCCCGCGTCCACTGCGCGGCGTCGGCGCCGGTCAGCTGCGCCTGCGGCGCCTCGATGGAATAGGCGGCAGCACGGGGCAGCATGCGCGTATGGCGGCGGATATCCATCACCTTCTCCTCGGCGAAGTAGGTGTCGCCCGGCAGGTGGTAGCGGGCGTTGCCGTCCGGATCCGGGGTGAAGATCATCTCGGAAGCCTGGCCGCGGTCCACGTAGCGGACCCAGCCGCGCGGAGAGAGGTTGTACTCGCCGTCGCCCAGCACCGCGTTCACCACGCAGTTGGTGTCCCACATACGCTGGCCCACCTCGCAGTCGAAGTCGGTGTAGACCGTCTTGATCGGGTTCAGGTCGGCGCAGGAAAGGTCGGAAAGAATGTCCGCGGAGGTGTAGTCCATCATCTCGCCCACGTTGGTCGGGGACAGGATCAGGTCCACATTCTTCGGCAGGTTGTCATAGAAAACGGCGGCCGCCTCGGAGGCGGTGCGCATGTTGTATCCGCTGAGGTTGTCGTTGCCGTCGAAGTGGCCCGCCTGGATATAGATGGACTTGACCTTGCGGCCGAAGAGCTCCACGCCGTTCAGCGAGGAATACTCGTCCGGACCGGACTCGAACAGCTGCGACAGGCAGGTCATCATACCGATGGCCACGACCACCACGGAATGATCCTCGGCCTCGCTGAGGAGCTTGCGGTAGAACTTGTAGCCCTCCGGCAGCTTCGATGCGTCGATCGAACGGGGATACAGCCAGCTGCCGTCGGGGTTCTTGAACTCGACGAGCTTGCTGTAGGGAATGAAATCGTAAGGGTTCTTGACGCCGTTGTGCTCCAGGGCGATGGGGATGTCCGGATGCCCGTAGAACTGGTTGAACACGTCCACCAGGATGGCGTTGCGGTCGCCCTCGCGGTCCACGATGACGCCCTTGAGGTCCACCAGGCCGTCCTCGATGTAGTGGTACAGCATCACGATGGCGAAGAGGTCGTCGGTGCAGCTGCCGAAGTCCGTGTCGAGGATCATCGGGATGGGCTGCCGGAGCTGATGATAATTGCCGTAAGTGATGTTCTGCGCGCGGCAGAGCGTGAGCGACAGTGCGCCCAGCAGGAAGAGTGTGGTCAGCAGTTTTTTCATAACTATATTTTAAGTGATAAAATTCGTGAAGAAGATGATGACGATGGCCACGGGGGCGATGTAGCGGAGCAGGAAGCGGAAGGCGCCGAAGACGGCGGTGTTGAAACGCGCGGTGCCGCCGCAGGTGAACTCGTCGCGCACGGCCGCGGCGTCCATCTTCCAGCCGACGAAGAGCACGAAGAGCAGGCCGCCGAAGGTCATCAGGAAGTTGGAGGTCAGGAAGTCGCAGAAGCTGAAGATGCTCATGTCGAAGAGCTTGACGCCCGCGAGCGGGCCGAAGGACAGTGAGCAGAGCGCGCCCAGCAGCCAGGTGCCGCCGAAGATCAGCAGCGTGGCGCGGCGGCGCGTCAGGCCCCGCTGCTCCACGAGGTAGGCCACGCCCACCTCGAACATCGAGATGGCCGAGGTGAAGGCCGCGAACACGATGGTCACAAAGAACAGCACCGCCACGACGGCGCTCAGCCAGGGCACCGAGGCGCCCATCTTCGCGAAGATGTACGGCAGGGTCTCGAAGATGAGGCCCGGGCCGGCGCCCGGCTCGATCCCGGCGGCGAACACCGCCGGCATGATGGCGAAGCCGGCGATCAGGGCGAAGAGCAGGTCGAAGCCGACCGTCCCCAGGCCCGTGACGAGGATATTCTCCCGTTTGTGGATATACGAACTGTAGGTCAGGATGGTCCCGACGCCGAGCGACAGCGAGAAGAAACTCTGCCCCATGGCCGCGGCGACGGCCGACGGCGTGATCTTGCTGAAGTCCGGCTTCAGCAGGTACTCCACGCCCGCGGAGGCGCCGGGCAGCGTCAGCGAATAAATCATAATGACCACGATCAGCACGAAGAGCAGCGGCATGGAGATCTTGTTGAAGCGCTCGATGCCGGACTTCACGCCCGCGGACACGATGCCCGCGCAGCCGCCCAGGAAGAGGGTGTGGCAGAGCAGCGGCCCCCAGGGCGACGAGATGAAACTTCCGTAGGCCGAGCTCACCGTCCCCAGTTCGGACACGTGGAACCCGCCCGTCAGCGAGCGCCAGAGGTAGTCGATCGACCAACCGCCCACGACGCTGTAGTAGGACAGGATGACCAGCGGGGAGATGACGGTCAGCAGCCCCAGCCATTTCCACTTCGTGCCGGGCGCGAGCTGCTCCATGGCGCCGAAGGTGCCGGCGTGCGTGCGGTGCCCGATGATGGCTTCCGCCAGGAAGATGGGCAGCGACAGCAGCAGGCAGCAGGCCAGGTAGATGATGATGAACGCGGCGCCGCCCGTCTGGCCGACCATGTAGGGGAAGCGCCAGATGTTGCCCAGCCCGATGGCCGAGCCCGCCAGGGCGAAGATGGCCGCGCTGCGGCCCCCGAAGAGTTCCCGCCGCCGCTCCATCGCCTACAGGATGAAGTTGGTACAGAAGATGATGAGCACCGCGACCGGCGCCACCCACTTGATCAGGAACAGCACCACCGGGAAGATCCGCCCGTTGACGGTGCCGCCGTTGGTGAACTCGTCCCGCACCACGCGGCGCGGCAGGACCCAGCCGACGAAGGCCACGGCCAGCAGCGCCATGACCAGCAGCAGGATGTTGGAGCAGATCCAGTCGAGCAGGTCGAAGAGGCTCATGCCGCCCACCGTCACACCCGCGAGCGGGCCGAAGGACAGCGAGCACAGCGTGCCCAGGCCGCCGCAGACGGCGAACACGACCCAGCAGGCGCGGCCGCGCGTCAGGCCCTTGCGCTCCATCAGGAACGACACACCCACCTCGACCAGCGAGATCAGCGAGGTCATCGCGGCCACGATGATGGTCAGGAAAAAGAGAATGGCCATCACGGAGCTGAGCACGGGCAGCGTGGCGCCCATCCGGGCGAACACGTACGGCACGCTCTGGAAGATCAGGCCCGGGCCGGCGCCCGGCTCGATCCCGGCGGCGAACACCGCCGGCATGATGGCGAAGCCCGCCAGAATGGCGAACAGCAGGTCGGAAACGGCCGTTCCGGTGCTGGTGACCAGGATGTTCTCCTTCTTGCTGACGTAGGAACCGTAGGTGATGATGGCGCCCATACCCAGCGACAGCGAGTAGAAACTCTGCCCCATGGCATAGGCGAAGGTGCGCGGCGTGAGTTCGCTCCAATCGGGGTGCAGCAGGTACTGCACGCCCTGCCGGGCGCCCGGCAGGCTGACCGAATAGGCCAGGATCACGACCACAAGCACGAAGAGCACCGGCAGGGAGACCTTGCTGAACTTCTCGATGCCGGACTTGACGCCGCCCGCCACGACGCCCACGCAGATGCCCATGAAGAAGAGGTGCAGCACGACGGGGGTCCAGGCGGACGAGACGAAGGGACCGAACAGGCCGCTGATTTCGTCGGCCGGGGTGTGGAGGAAGGACAGCGAACAGGCCTTGATGAAATACTCCACGGACCAGCCGCCGATGACGCTGTAGTAGCTGGCGATCAGGGTCGGGATGAGGATGGTCAGGTAGCCGGCGGCCTTCCAGAAGGGGTGCTGGCGCGACAGCCGCGCGAAGGCGTCGCGGGCGTTGGTGTGGCTGCGCCGTCCGATCATGACTTCGGCGAGGAAGACGGGCAGCGAGATCAGCAGGGTGGCGAAGATGTAGACGATGACAAACGCGGCGCCGCCGTGCTCCCCCGCCATGTAGGGGAAGCGCCAGATGTTGCCCAGCCCGATGGCGGAACCCGCCATCGCCAGGATCACGGCCAGCCGGCCGCCGAATTTCTCACGCTTTTTTGCCATACACCTATTTATGCGGGGGCATATCCCCCGAACCCCCTACGGCCCTCAAGTCCCTTTCCAACTTTGCCGCCGGCAAAGTCACGGGACCGGGCCGGTCCGCTGATGCGGACTTCGCTCCGCTCAACTAACCACGCGGATATAAGTTACAAATTCGTATTCGAGCCCGGAGGGGTCGTCCTTCAGGACGCCGGAACGGGCCTCAACGGCCCAAATATCGGAATTTATTTCCGGAAAAAACGCATCCGCATCCGGAATTGTAGTCCGTATGTGCGTGACATACAGGCGGTCCATCGTGTCGATGGCCGCCTTGTAGACCGACGCGCCGCCGATCACGAACACCCGCGGCACGTCCCCCGCGGCGGCGTAGGCCGCCTCCATCGAGTCCACACACTCCACCCCCGGAATCGGGTCCGGCCGGCGCGTGAGCACGATGTTCCGCCGCCCGGGCAGGGGCTTCCCGATGGACTCGAAGGTGGTCCGCCCCATGATCACGGGGCAGCCCATCGTGACCCGCTTGAAGAACTGCAGGTCACCCTTCAGGTGCCAGGGCATCGCCCCGTCCCGACCGATGGCGTGATTCTCCGCCATCGCCACGATCATGCACTTCTCCGTCATACGGCGACCGGGGCCTTGATGGCCGGCCAGGGGTCGTAGCCCTCCAGGGTGAAGTCCTCGTACTTGAAGTCGAAGACGCTCTTCACCGCCGGGTTGAGCTTCATCACGGGCAGCGCCCGCGGCTCGCGCGAGAGCTGCTCGCGCACCTGGTCGAAGTGATTGAGGTAGATGTGCGTGTCGCCCGTGGTGTGGACGAAGTCGCCGGGCTGCAGGCCGCAGCTCTGGGCGATCATCATCGTCAGGAGGGCGTAGGAGGCGATGTTGAAGGGAACGCCGAGGAAGGTGTCCGCGCTCCGCTGGTACAGCTGGCAGGACAGCCGCCCCTCCGCCACGTAGAACTGGAAGAGGCAGTGGCAGGGCGGCAGGGCCATCCGGTCCACCTCGCCGGGATTCCAGGCGGTGACGAGCATACGCCTGGAATCCGGGTTGCGGCGGATGGTGTCGATCACCTGCGAGAGCTGGTCGATGCTGCGCCCGTCGGGCGTGGGCCAGCTGCGCCACTGGTGCCCGTAGACCGGGCCCAGGTCGCCGTTCTCGTCGGCCCACTCGTCCCAGATGGACACGCCGTGGTCCTTGAGATACTTGATGTTGGTGTCGCCGGCGACGAACCAGAGGAGCTCGTAGATGATGGACTTCAAGTGGACCTTCTTGGTGGTCAGCAGCGGGAAGCCCGCCGACAGGTCAAAGCGCATCTGGTGGCCGAAGATGCTCTTCGTGCCCACCCCGGTGCGGTCCTTCTTGACCACGCCATGGTCCATGATTTCCTGCAGGAGGTCGAGGTATTGCTTCATTATTTCTTGACGCCGAAAGCGTAGATAATGGCTTCGTGGAACATTTTGCCCGGACGCAGGACGGTGCTCGGGTAGGCCGGCTGGTTGGGGCTGTCCGGGAAGTGCTGGCACTCCAGGGCCACGCCGTCATAGTCGTGGTAGATGCGGCCGCGCTTGCCCTGCGGGCAGCCGCCGAGCCAGTTGCCGGTGTAGACCTGGATGCCCGGCTGCGTGGTGTATACCTTGAGGGTGCGTCCGCTGCGGTTGGACCACAGTTCGGCGGCCTCCTGGAGCTGGCCCTTGCGGTAGCCGTCGATCACCCAGCAGGCGTCGTAGCCCTTGCCGTAGTTCAGGGCCGGGAAGTCCTTCTTGATGTCGCGGCCGAGGGTCTTGCCGTTCAGGAAGTCCATCGGGGTGCCCGCGACCGCCTCCGGTTCGCCCAGCGGGATGAGCGTCGGGTCGGTCGGGAGATACTCGGAGCAGTTCAGCTTCAGGAACTGGCGCAGGATGGAGCCGCCGCCGTTGAGGTTGAAGTAGGCGTGGTTGGTCAGGTTGATGACCGTGCGCTGGTCGGACTTGGCGCTGAAGGCGAGCCGGAGCTCGTTCTCCTCGCTCCACTCATAGCGCACCACGGCCACGACCTGGCCGGGATAGCCCATCTCGCCGTCGGCGGAGACATACTTGAACTCCACGCCGCCCTTGCGCTTGCGCGACTCCCAGACCTGGTTCGCGAAGCCCTCGGGGCCGCCGTGCAGGTGGTTGGGGCCGCAGTTGACGGGCACGCTGTAGGCCTTGCCGTCCAGGGTGAACTTGCCCTTGTCGATGCGGTTGGCGAAACGGCCCGGGCACTTGCCCATGCAGGGGCCGTCTCCGAAGTAGCTCTCCGCCTTGCCGTAGCCGAGCGCGACGTCGGCCAGCTTGCCGTCCTTGTCCGGCACGACGACGCTCACGATGGCGGCGCCTATGTTGCTGAGCGTCACGGAAGCGCCGCTCGCGTTGGTCAGGGTGTACTTGTAGATGGCCTTGCCATCGGGGGTCCTGCCCCAAATTTTTCTGTTGATAGCCATGATGTTATTGATTTTGTGTGTTTTGCAGCCAGGAGACGACCCGCTCCACGGGGGCGTCTTTCATGAGGATCTTCTTCTCCCCGTCCAGCAGATAGAGCGACGGGATGGCCCGGACGTTATAGATCCGGTCGGCGCGCACGAGGCCGTCGGGATCGTAGCCGCAGAACCAGTTGCGCGGGTAGTTGGGTTCGTAGGCGCGCCAGGCGTCGAGGTCCTCGTCGATATAGACGTTGACCACCGCAAAGTCGCCCCTGGCGATGCGCTCGTCCAGCCCGGGCACGGCCAGCAGGGTGTTGATGATGTCCAGGCAGGCGTAGCAGCCGGGGTTGCTGAAGAAGAGCAGGATCGAGCGCGCCTTCACGTCGTGCAGGCGGCGGGTGCGGCCGCGGGCGTCCGTGAAGCGGAAGTCCGGCGCCACGCTGCCCACGGGGGCCAGGGCGCACATCTTCGCCTCATAGACATAGCCCGGGCGGGCCTCCTCGCGGGTAAACGGCGAAGCGGCAAGCCCCTGGACATAAGGCAGGTAGAGATCTTCGTCGCGGACCGGGGAGTTGGGATCGTAGAGGTACTTGGACACGATCTCCTCCATCAGCAGATAGACGTGCGAGGCCGTGTCGGCGGCCTGCCGCGCCTCCACTTGCGAGAAGAAATGCCGCATCTTCTGCTGGGCGACCGGGAGCGGGAGCATCTCCAGCACCTGCGCGTAGGCGGCCATCTGGCCCTCCACCTCCGAGCGGCGCACGCCCAGCACGGCGCTCGTGTCGCACAGGCCGTCGCCGGCGAGGAACGCATCCCAGAAATGGTCCAGCAGCCACTCGCGCTGCTCCGCCGGGTCGCTGTAGACCGACGGAATCTCGGGCACCGGGAAGTCGCGCAGGGGCACCGGAACGGGCGTCTGCGGCTTTCCGCCGCCCCGGCATCCGGCCAGCAGCAGAGGCAGCAACAGGAGGGATATGAGGAGGGTTCTTTTCATTGCCAAGGCATAAAGGTAACAAATTATTTCCTTATTTTTGCAGATGATGAAGCATCTGCAAGCAATACTTTGCTGCGGGCTGCTCCTGTTGGGGGCGGCCCTGCCGCTTTCCGCCCAGTTCTTCACGCTGGGGGCGGATCCCGGCGGCGTGCGCTGGAGCAGCGTCGAGACCCCGACCTACCGCCTGGTCTATCCCCGCGGGCTGGACTCGCTGGCCCGCGCCTATGCGCTGGAGCTGGAGCGGACCGCCGTGCCCGTGGGCGCCACCCTGGGCGTGACGCCGAACGCCGCCTACCGGAACAAGATGCCCGTCATCCTGCACCCGTTCACGGCCTACTCGAACGGCCAGGTGACCTGGACGCCGCGCCGGATGGACCTGCTGACCACCCCGGACGCCGACGGCGGGGAAGCGACCCCCTGGACGACCCAGCTGGCCGTGCATGAGTCGCGCCACGTGGCGCAGATGCAGCCCGGCGCCATGAAACCCTTCCGCTGGCTGAACGTCCTCACGGGCCAGCTGGTCCCCGGCGGCCTCGCGGCCGTCTATGCCGGCCCGGCCCTGTTCGAGGGCGAGGCCGTGGTGGCCGAGACGGCGCTGACCGCCTCCGGACGGGGCCGCACGGCGGATTTCCTGGAATACTACCGCGTGAGCTTCGCCGCCGGCGATTTCCGCGACTTCTACCGCTGGCGCTATGGTTCGCAGCGCTGGTACACCCCGGACTACTACCGCGCCGGCTACCTGGCCGTCGCCGGCGTCCGGGCGCAATACGGCGTCCCCGACCTGGGCGCGCGCTTCTATCAGCGCATCGCCGACCACGGGGGCGTCGCCTTCTTCAACTGGAACAAGACCGTGCGCGAAGCCACGGGCAAACCCTTCAAGGAAGCCTTCTCGGAGATCAGCAGCTCGCTGCAGGATTTCTGGGCGGCCGACGAGGCGGCCCGCGGCCCGTTCACGCCTTCCGAGCCGGTCAGTGCCGTGCCGCGCCGCTTTACGGAATATACGGACCTGGAAGAGGTCGACGACGACCTGTTCGCCCTGCAGGAAGGCATCACGCAGCCGCAGCGCCTGATCCGCATCACGCCGGACGGTCAGGAACATCCTGTCACGCTGACCGGCACGTCCATTTCCGGCCCGATGTTCTGCGAAGCGACCGGAAAGCTCTACTGGAGCGAAGTGGTCCGCGACGCGCGCTGGCCCCTGCGTTCGTACTCCATCATCCGCTATTATGACGGCACCCGGGTGCGTTCGCTCACGCGCCGGACCCGTTACTACAACCCCTATCCGTCGCCGGAGAAGGCGGAACTCGCCGTGACGGAATACCGGGAGGACGGTAGCGCCTGCGTGGCCGTGCTGGACGCGAAAGACGGTTCGGTGCTCCGGAGCTGGCCCGCCCCGTCCGGCCTGCAACCCGTCGAAACGGTCTGGGTGGGGGACGACGTCTATGTCGACGCCATCACGGCGGAGGGCTACGGCCTGTACCGCCTGCCGGACTACACCTGCGTGCTCTCACCGCGTCCGGTCAAGATCCAGCAGCTCTGGGACGACGAGGACCGCTTGATGTTCACCTGCGACCTGACCGGCGTGAACGAACTCTACAGCCTGAATCCCGCCTCCGGCGAGGCCCCGCTCCGGCTCACGACGACCCGCTTCGGCGCGTCGGACTTCAACGAGCTGCGCGATACGCTCTTCTACTCCGTCCTGCAGCCGGAAGGGCGCCTGCTGCGGAAGACGGCAATGGCCGACCTGAAGCCGGAACCGGCGGATTTCTCGGTGCTGCCGACCTATCCTTTCGCCGAAGAACTGGCCGCCGGGGAGCCCCTTGCCATCGACCGGCTGGCCGAGGTGGAAGTCAGCGACCCGCAACCCTACAGCAAGCTGGCGCACCTGTTCCGCTTCCACTCCTGGGCTCCGTTCTACGTCGCCTTCGATTCGCTGGACGACCTCTCGCTCGCCACGGTGACGGAGAAGGCCGGCCTGGGCGCGACGGCCTTCTTCCAGAACGACCTGGGCACCTCCTCGGGCTTCGTCGGCTACCACCTGGGCCGGGAAGACGGCGTCTGGCGCCATTCCGGCCACGTCCAGTTCAACTACACGGGGCTCTATCCCGTGATCGAGTTCTCCGCCGACCTGGGGGAGCGCGACGCCTACAACTATTTCCTGGAGAAGAACGAGGAAAAGAGAACGATCTCCCTGAAGCACAACCCGCGCGGCGTTCCGTCCCTGTCGGGCAGCCTGCGGGCCTACATCCCCTGGAACTTCTCCTCCGGCGGCTGGCTGCGGGGCCTGGTGCCCACGGCCACGCTGCTCTTCAACAACGACTATTTCAACGGCGAGGCCCTCATGCACCGCACCACGCTCAGCCTGCGTGCCTACGCGATGCAGCACACGCCCGACTCGCGAGTGTATCCGCGCTTCGGCATCGGCGCCGAGCTGGGCTACAGTTTCCGTTTCGTTTCCGGCCTGCTCGCCCCGTCGGGCTACGCCTATCTCTACGGCTACCTGCCCGGCCTGCACGAGACGCACGGCATCCGTTGGAGTGTGCTGGGCTCCAAACGCTTCGACGGCATGTTCAGCGAGACCTACGCCAACGCGGCGCCGCGCGGCTTCAAGACCGCCGTGTCGCGGTACCTCGCCACCTATCCCACGCAGTTCAAGGGCGCGGTGGACTACAAACTTCCGCTGATTCCCGTGGACCGTGCCGTGCTGGGGCCGGTGGCCTATCTGCGCAACTTCGAGCTGACCCTGCACGGAGACTACGCAGCCTTCTTCTCCACCAAGGACAACGGCGCGCTCTTCAGCGCCGGCGCCGACCTGGAGGCCGTGCTGGGCAATTTCTTCTGGATTCCCTACACCACGCGCATCGGCGTGTCCTACAACTACAACGGCGGCCCCTCGTATGCGGCCTTCGCCGCCGAAGAACTGCCGGTGCAGCGTCACGTATTCTCGCTGATCTTCTCGGTCGATATGTAGGCTATTCCAGGCCGGCGCGCTCCATCAGGTAGGCGTGGAGGGCGCGGTAGGAGTCCTTGCGCTTGTAGAGCGAGTCGTAGAGGAGCGGATATTTTCCCTTGCCGAGCCAGGTGTTCTTGTCGCTCACGCCCCAGAAGGTGATGCCGCCGCGCTGCGCCTCGGGCACGAGGTCCAGGTACTGCTTGAAGATCATGACGATCACGTCGGCCTGGCTCCTTTCGGGGATGCTGCCCTGCGGGACGTCCAGCTCGGAGATGCGGACCTTCTTGCCGGTCCTGACCATCCGGTTGAGCATGTTCTTGATGCCGTCCTCGGTCAGGTCGGTGCTGCAGTGCATCTGGGAGCCGATGCCGGTCACGTCTGGATTTCCTTCGGCATACTGGCAGATGGCTTCCAGTTTGGCGGGATTCCACTCGAGGTTATAGTCGTTGATGTAGAGGTCGGCCGTCTTGCCGTATTTCTCCAACGCTTCCCGGGCCTCGCGGAAGGCTGCGTCCACGAAGGCCTTGGAGCCGCCCTGGTAGTAGTCGCCCCAGAGGAAGACATGGTAGTTCGCCTGCGTATTGTTGCTGTTGCGCCAGACGCAGTCGTCGCCCATCACCTCGTTGACCACGTCCCAGGCGTACACGTCGAAATGCTTCACCATCCGGTCCACGAAATCGGCATGCGCCTCGCGGACGGCTTTCGCCGCAGCGTCGGCGTCCGCCGCCCCGTCGATGAGCTTCTGCAGGTAGTCCGCCTGTTGCTGGGAGTGCCAGCCGAGCGTGTGGCCGAACAGCTTCACGCCGCAGTCCTTCGTCCAGCCGACCATCTGGTCCACCCAGTAGAAACTGTAGGCGCCGTTCGCGTCCACAATCTGGTCGTTCTTCATCTCGTTGCCGAAGGTCACGGCCTCGAAATCGCGCTTCAGGACAACCTTGAGCGAGTCGTCGCTCGCATACTCGCTGTATGTGAAAGCCGTGCCGATCATCAGCTTGTTGGCCTGCGCCAGCTCCCGGAGGCCGTACTTGTAGACCGACGGCGGATTGGGGTCGACCGGGACGTACGGGCCTGGAGCGGGACCCGGATCGGGATTCAGCGGG
>JAGCYX010000108.1 GCA_017960585.1 Bacteroidales bacterium | reverse complement strand
GTCAACTACCGCACGGGCGGCGTGGACATTTTCGGCGGCGTAAACTACAACCGGTTCAGCCAGCGCCAGAACAGCGACGTGGTGCAGGAGACGACGGTGAATCCGATCGTCCGGCAAATTGAAACCCTCACCGCCGACTTCAGCAACCAATCGCTGACCGCCAACGGGGGCGTCAACTGGCAGATCGCCAACAATCATTCCGCCGGCTTCAAGGTGGAATGGGGCCGCAGCCTGGATTACAACGACTACGAGCTGATGGAAGGGGACATCTTCCGCGGCAGTGAACTCGTCGACCACCTGAAGACCGTCAACCGCGGGCAGAACGGGCCGAATGCTCCCCAATCCCTGGGCACCAACGCTTACTACAACGGAGTCGCCGGCAAGATGGGCATCGACCTGAACCTGGACTACTTCCAGGTGTCGGACAACAAAATCTCCAACATCCAGGAGGACAGCGACATCCAGGATGCGACCGTGTCGACGGAATCCGGCTCTGACAGCAAGCTGTACGCCGCCAAGCTGGTGCTTTCCTACCCGATCTGGCGGGGCCAGCTGCAGATGGGCACGGAAGAGACCTTCTCCCGCACCCGCGACAACTACCGCCTGACCGGGGCCGATATCCCGTCGACCTCCTCCCGCGTGAAGGAAGACAACATCGCGGCGTTTGCGAACTACGGTTTCGTGGTGGGCCAGATCGGCCAGCTGAGCGCCGGCCTGCGCTATGAGCACGTGAACTATGCCTATGAGGACCTGATGGGCGACGGAAGTTTCTCGCGGAAATACGACAACCTCTTCCCGTCGGTCTCCTTCGCCGGCGTCCTCGGCCCAGTACAGACGATGCTCAGCTACAGCGCCCGCACGGCACGTCCCGGCTTCAGCATGCTGTCCACCGCCATCCGCTATAACAATCGGTACACCCTGCAGGGCGGCAACGCGACCCTCCAGCCGCAGGCCATCCAGTCCCTGTCTGCCACAGCCCTCTGGAAATTCCTCACCCTCGCCGTCAGCTATGACCGTGTCAAGGACCCCATCATCACCTGGGCGGAACTATACAACGAGGAAGGCGTCATCCTGCTTAAACCGCTCAACGGAGAGAATCCGCTCCGGTCGCTGTCCACCTTCCTGGTCGCCACGCCCGCCATCGGCCCCTGGAACATCAGCGCCACGACCGGATTCCAGAAGACGTGGCTCAAAATGGGAGACGTCTACTTCAACGACGCGCCCATCTGGATCGCCCGGCTGAACAACACGTTCACCCTCAACAAGGGCTGGCAGCTGGAACTGGGCGGCGAATACCACAGCCCGGGTCAGCAGCAGAACATCACGCTGACCAACCACTACTTCGACCTGACGGCGGCGGTGCAGAAGACCCTGCTGAAGGACGGCTCCCTGGTGCTCCGCCTGGAAGGCCGTGACCTCACCTACATGGGCCACAACAATGTCTTCACCAACCTCGGGCACTACAGCATCACGCAGAGCGTACTAATGGATACCCAGCGCCTCGTGTTCTCCATCCGCTACCGCTTCAACACCACGGAGAGCAAGTACAAAGGAACCGGCGCCGGCCGGGACGCCCGCGACCGCATGAAATAGCCCGTGGCGCCCAATCGGCTGTGATTCAGCGATTTAATGGATATGCCCTGTGATTCCGGTCACAGGGCATCCCTATTCTATTCGCTGAGAGTCAACGATTTAAGCGCCAGCAATGCGAACCAGGCGGGCGGGCCCGGTAAGGTAGACGTCGGTGAACTTTTCGTCCGGGCGGGGCGTGAAGTCAACGGAAAGCCAGTCCTGGCGGGCGCGGACGGCGATGGCGCGGGAAGAACGGGGGCCATTCGGGGGCAGAACCCCCGCAAATGCTGCCGCAATTGCGGCAGCGGTGAGACCTGTGCCGCAGGCGAGGGTCTCGCCCTCGACGCCCTTCTCGAAGGTGCGGACATGGAGGCCGTCGAAGGCGACGTGGACGAAGTTCACGTTCGTGCCGATGGGCGCGAAAGCCGGATCCCAGCGGAGAGCCTTGCCTTCCGCATCGACATCAACCTGTTCCACATCGTCGACAAACTTGACGAAATGCCGGGTGCCGGTGTTCAGGAAATACCCGCCCAACATGGGCGTGATTCCTTGTACGTCAATCATCTTGATGCGGACGGTCCAGAGGCCGTCCTCGGGGCGGTCAAGAATCTCACCCGTGTGAAGACCGTCCGGTGCGCGGAAAAGGAAAACGCCCGGAGCGGCCGTCACGCCTTCGGCGGTACGCTCGCCTTCGGCCGGCCGTATGCCCAGATAATCGGCGAAAGCGACGATGCATCGACCGCCGTTCCCGCACATCATGCCGCCGGAGCCGTCGGGGTTGTAGAACTCCATGGTGAAATCGACCTCGGCATCTCCGGAACCCAGAATCATCAGCCCGTCGGTCTTGTATTCCTTGCACAGCGCCTCGATGCGCGGCACTTCGCGGAAGGCGGAGACGTCGCCTTCGCGGCCGTCGATGACCACGAAGTCGTTGCCCGCCCCGGAGAAATGATAGATCTTCATAAGCGTCCCTTGATGATTTCGCCCAGCAGCTTCAGACCCGGCTCCATCTTCTCCTCCGCGATAAAGGAGAAATTGAGCCGCATCGTGTTGCGGTGGCTGCCGTCCAGGAAGAAGAACGAGCCGGCGACATAGGCGACGCCCTTGGACAGGGCCTCGTCGTACATTTCGATGGTGTCGATTCCCTCAGGCAGCGTGAGGAACAGGAAAAGACCGCCTTCGGGGTACGTCCAGCGCACCCCTTCCGGCATGTATTTCTCCAGCAGGCTCACCATCAGGTCCCGGCGGCGGCGGTATTCCGCCTTCGTTTTCACGAGGTTCGCGTCCAGGGCGCCGCTGGTGAGGAACTCCGTCGCCATATACTGGTCGAACACCGGCGGACACAGGTCCAGCGCCTGCTTGCAGATGTAAATCTGCTCCAGCAGCTCCTCCGGGCCGATGATCCAGCCCAGCCGGAAGCCCGGCGCGAAGATCTTCGAAAAACTGCCCAGGTGGAGCGTGCGTTCCGGAGCCAGTTCGCGGATGGTGGGGATGTCTTCCCCGCTGTAACGCAGTTCGCGGTACGGGCTGTCCTCGACGATGAACACATCCAGCTTACGGGCCAACGCGACAATCTCCAGCCGCTGCTCCAGCGTCATCGTCTCTCCCGACGGGTTGTTGAAGTCCGGAATGACGTAGATGAACTTGTACCGGGGCTTCGGCGCCGGCGCATCGGCACAGACCTCCCCCGGCTTCGGCGGCCGGACGGAAGAAATCGGGCGCACATCGGCCCGATAGGCCTTGAACGACTGCAAGGCGCCCAGATAGGTGGGTTCAGTGGTCAGGATGACATTGCCCGGATCCACAAGAATGCGGGTGCATACGTCGATACCCTGCTGAGACGAGGTCGTAATCTGCACCTGCGAGACCGGCACGCCATACCGCGCGGCAATGGCCTCCCGCAGCTCCGGTACGCCCTGGGTGGCGCCGTACTGCAGCGATTTGGTCCCATACTTTTCCAGCACAAGGCCCGGAAGGCGCTGCAGATCCTCCACCGGGAAGGTCACGGCCGCCGGGTATCCGCCCGCGAACGAACAGATGGCGCTGAGGTCCACCTTGCGGAAAATCTCACGGACGGGACTCCGCATGAAGGAGGGGACGTCGGATGAAAACAATTTAAGATAGTTCATTCCCGTGTAATATGCGCCCCGAGGGCGTTCAGGCGGCCTTCGATGTCTTCGTAGCCGCGGTCAATCTGTTCGATGTTGTCGATGGTGGAGACGCCCTTCGCGCTCATCGCGGCGAGGAGCATCGCGATGCCGGCGCGGATGTCGGGCGAGACCAGGCGGGCGGCCTTCAGCTGATGCCCGTGGTCATGGCCGATGACGACGGCTCGGTGCGGGTCGCAGAGGATGATCTGCGCGCCCATGTCAATGAGCTTGTCGACAAAGAACAGCCTGGACTCGAACATCTTCTGGTGGATGAGCACGCTGCCCTTGCACTGCGTGGCGACCACCAGCATCACGGACAGCAGGTCCGGAGTCAAGCCCGGCCAGGGCGCGTCGGCAAGGGTCATGATGGACCCGTCGATGAACGACTCGATCTCGTATGACTCCTGCTCGGGAACGAAGATGTCGTCCCCTCTCTGCTCGAGCTTGACTCCTAGCCTGCGGAAACATTCCGGGATAATGCCGAGATCCTTGTACGAAACGTCCTTGATAGTCAATGGCGACTGGCAGATGGCGGCCATTCCTATGAAACTGCCGACTTCGATCATATCCGGAAGGATGCGGTGCTCAGCCCCGTGAAGTTCCTTGACTCCTGTGATAGTCAGGAGGTTGGAACCGATGCCGTCGATCTTGGCTCCCATGGCGGTGAGCAGGCGGCAAAGCTGCTGCACATAAGGCTCGCAGGCGGCGTTGTAGATGGTGGTTACGCCCTCGGCAAGCACGGCAGCCATCACGATATTGGCCGTTCCCGTGACGGAAGCCTCGTCCAGAAGCATGTAACATCCCTTGAGACCTTGGGGAGCGCAGAGGTCATATGCCCGGACTATGGAATTGTATTCCAGGGACGCGCCTAGGCGGACCATGCCGTCCAGGTGGGTATCCACCCTGCGGCGGCCGATCTTGTCCCCTCCCGGCTTGGGGAAGAATGCGCGGCCGAAGCGGCTCAGTAGCGGGCCCGCCAGCATGACGGAGCCGCGCAGGGCCGCGCTCTTGCGCACGAACTCGATGCTGCCAACGTACTGGGTGTCCACCTCGTCAGCCTGGAAGGTATATTCGCCCTTGGCGAGACGGCGCACCTTGACACCCATGCCTTCGAGCATGGAGATCAGGTTCTTGATGTCCAGGATCTCGGGGATATTGGAAATCCTAACCTCCCCCGGGGTCAGGAGAACGGCGCTGATGACCTGCAAGGCTTCATTCTTGGCCCCCTGGGGGACTATCTCCCCGCTCAGTTTGCGGCCTCCTTCGATTGTGAACGTTGACATTGGGCGACAGTATTAGAGATGTTCCACTTCCGGATGTAGCTCCACCCCGAACTTTTCCTTAACGGCCGAAATCACTTGATTCTCAAGCGAGACTATCTCTTCCGGAGAGGCGTTCCCGCTGAGATTGACGATGACGAGCGGCTGCTTGTCGTAGACGGCGGCGCCGCCGAGCGTCCGGCCTTTCAGGCCGCAGCGCTCAATCATCCAGGCCGCCGGCACCTTCACCCCCTCGGGGGTATCGTAGTGCGGCACTTTGACGTCGGGGCCGGCCTCGGCCTCGATCCTGGCGAAATG
>JAGCYX010000107.1 GCA_017960585.1 Bacteroidales bacterium | reverse complement strand
CATCGACAAACTGACTGCTGGTGCAGCTGCCATCTTGTACACGCACAATCACGGGGACCACGTAGAATTGTTCAACCTGGTGGATGAAAGCATTCCCCAGTACATTGGCAATCTGGCTGCAGATTTGATGGGGCGCAAGTACCAGCGTCTATCCTGCCTGGATGACCAGCATGAGGAATGCCTTGACCGACTGAAGAAGCTGGAAAACTTTCATTTTTATCACGCAGGAAAACCACTCTATTTCGGCAAAAGGAAAGACATTACAGTGATGCCTTTCTACGTGAGTCATTCGGCCACTGATTCCTATCTTTTGAAGATTCAGTGTGATGGAAAGACGGCCATCCATACCGGAGACTTTCGGGAGCATGGATACCTGGGCGATGGCTTGCGCAGAGTGATTGACAAGTTCCATATTGCCGGAAATGTGGATTTTCTTATTATTGAGGGAACCAATGTTGGACAGCCCCAAAAGCCTGTAGATAGCGAACAGAAGGTTTGCGACCGATTCAAGGAAATAATGACCAAGCGCAAGAACGTGTTTGTACTTTGCTCTTCCCAGGATGCAGATCGGCTGGAGTCCGTGTACCAGGCCAATTATGCAACGAAACCCTGGCGACCATTTGTCTGCGACAGTTTCCAAGCAGAGACGATAGAAAGAATTGCCCGGGAATATAAAGGCCTTGGTCCTCATTACCAGTTTGATAAGGGGAAAGCCTATATTTATGATTATGACCATGTGAAAAACAAGGGACTCGTTGAGAAGATGAAGGAATGTGGCTTCACTATGCTTATTCGTAGCAGCAATAAGTTCACTGAGTGGATTGGCGACATCCTTGCGTTCTGCAAGAAAGAAGAGACTTCCTTCGTCTATTCAATGTACCGCGGGTATGTCGAGAAAGGCTGGGGAGGGTATAATGAGCAAACTGAAGCTTTCATTCAGCCTTTGGTTGAAGGCTCTACTCCATGCCTGAAAGACAGCAAGAGATACGACTACAACCACACGTCTGGCCATGCTTCAATTCAATCTTTGAAGGAAGTCTGCGAACTCATTGGCCCGAAGAGTGCCATCATTCCCATTCACCATAACCCTGATGCCGACTTCCACACTGTAGGTCTGCAGAAAGAATTGGATGATAAGATTGTTGAGGCAGACACCACCGTCGATGGAGTCTCCATTTCCTTCGATTTTACAAAGAGATGATAGACAAACTCACTGTCGGCATGAAGTCCTGGATTGCGCAGGACTACCAGGACATCTGCGAGAGCCCGGACGAGTACGGAATTGCCGATGTGGTGAAAGAATTCGATAATGTGGTGGACATTATTGAGGAAGATGTCAATGCCAAGTTTGAGTTGGAGATTCCAAGAGGATTAATCGAAGATTACTTAAGAGAGAATGACTAAGCTGATTTTCCTTGACATAGACGGTGTCCTGGACACCTACAAGTCGCATTATATGCTTGACCCTGTGCTTCTGGACAGGTTGGGCAATATATTGGGACGTACAGGTGCTTGGATTGTCATTTCATCTTCATGGCGATGCAGTAATGTTCCTGATACAGTGGAATTCCTTACTGACTATGAGAATCCAAGAGTCGGCTCCAACCCGTTCCCTTTCACTGACAGGGTAGTCGGCATTACGCCAATACTGTACTCCGTCCTGGATGGTGATATTGACCGTCCGGCTACTCGAGGAGAGGAAATAGCAGCTTACCTGAAAGATCATCCTTGCGACATCTTTGTCATCCTGGATGACTGTGATGAGATGCAGCGGGACCAGTGGCCACATCTAGTGCTTGTGAATGATGAGGTTGGCCTGACGGACGAAGA
The DNA here is from genome assembly GCA_017960585.1 of Bacteroidales bacterium. Classification (GTDB taxonomy): domain Bacteria; phylum Bacteroidota; class Bacteroidia; order Bacteroidales; family UBA932; genus Cryptobacteroides. The sequence goes on along the minus strand of JAGCYX010000107.1, from coordinate 7,426 downwards.
TGTGGAGAAGGCTGTCAGTATCTTGAACCAGGAGAAACCGCAATGACACAGTATATCGCAGACGAGGCCCACTTCAAGGAAGTGATTGCGCGGGTGCCGAAGGTGAGGCGCTCGTTGTGGATCGGGACGGCCGACATCAAGGACCTATATGTTGACGAGCGGCCGTTTCTGGGGCTGATTGCCGATCTGATCAAGAGCGGCAAGGAGGTCCGGCTGATCCACGCGAAGGAGCCGGGGCCGAATTTCCGGGAGGATTTCGACCGATACCCGGTGCTGTTCACCGGCCTGGAGCGGGCGCTGTGTCCGCGTGTTCATTTCAAGATTATCATCTTCGATCTGCAGACGGCGTACATCGGCTCGGCCAATCTGACCGGCGCCGGTATCGGTATGAAGAGCACCCGCACGCGGAATTTCGAGGCGGGCATCCTGACGGACGATCCGGCACTGGTTGAGGTGGCCATCAATCAGTTCGATTCCGTCTGGGCCGGTTTCAAGTGTAAGGACTGCGCCCGCAAGAAGTTCTGCGGGGATCCGATCGTCAACGGACATTAAAGCTCCGCTTTGTAGCAAGCCGTCCCGGAAAAGCCGGGTTTTTCTGCCAGGGGCAAATAGGTGCCATTTTGCCCCTGGCGACGACTTTTTTCTGGTGCCAGGGGCGCTGGAGGGGTGTTTTGCCCCTGGCGGCGGAAGGCTGGCCAGAAAACGACTTTGGTTGGGGAAGGTCTCATTTCAGGGGCGATACCTTCCCCGCTGAAAGTGCCGCCCAGGCCGCTCTGAGGCAGGATGGCTGGGGAAGGTCCCGGCCATAAAAGTAGACCTTCCCCGGAGGATGCCGCGGCGGGGGCTGATTTGCTCCCGGGGGGACGTGTGAAAACAGAAGATATTTTATATATTTGTATGCTACACACAAAACCAATTACCCGTATGAAGAAATCCGTTTTCTGCTGGATGCTGATGCTGGCCGCAAGCTTGACCACAGGGGCGCAGGAGGCCGTTTCCGTTCAGTTCTTTACCCCGACGACGGTGCGGATCGTCAAGGGCGGCCCGGCGCCGGGCAATGCCGCCGCGCAGCCCCAGAGCCCCGCGCAGAGCTACGCCGTCATCGCTGCGCCGCAGCAGGTGGACGTGAAGACGTCCGTGACCAAGGGCGGCACGATGTACGACAGCGGCGCGCTGAAGGTGGCCGTGGCAAACGACGGCACCGTGCGCTTCTTTAATCCGAAGGGCTTCCTCCTCATCAAGGAAGGCGCCTGGGGCCTGGAACCCATCGCCGAAGGCCTGGACAAGGGCTTCAACAAGGTCCGCCAGATCTTCCTCCCGGAAGCCGCGGAACCTTTCTACGGCCTGGGCATTCTGCAGGACGGCGCCCTGTCGCTGCGCGGCAAGGAGCGCCGAATGATCCAGAACAATACCGAGGATTTCATCCCCATTGTCCAGTCCGTCAAGGGCTACGGCATCTTCTGGGACAACACCTCTCCGACCGTCTTCCGTGACGACGCGGACGGCATGCTCTTCGAATCCGAAGTGGGGGAGGCCGTGGACTATTATTTCATCTACGGCGGCAACGCCGACGGTGTGATCGCGGGCATCCGGGAACTCACCGGCCACGTGCCGATGCTCCCGATGTGGAGCTTCGGCTTCATGCAGAGCCGCGAGCGCTACAAGAGCAGCAAGGAGCTGCTGGACGCCTTGCACGGCTACCGCGAGCGTGGCGTCCCCATCGACTGCGTCATCCAGGACTGGCAGTACTGGGGCAACAACTACCAGTGGAACGCCATGGAGTTCCTGAACGACGACTTCCGCAACGCGCAGGCGATGATCGACGAGGTCCACGCGCAGCACGCCAGGCTGATGATCTCCATCTGGGCCTCCTTCGGCCCGATGACCAAGCCCTACCGCGAACTCGACGCCAAGGGGCTGCTCTTCGACTTCGCCACCTGGCCGCAGTCCGGTCTGCCCGACTGGCCGCCCCGGCGCGACTACCCTTCGGGCGTGAAACCCTACAATCCGTATTCCGTGGAAGCCCGCGACATCTACTGGAAGAACCTGCTCCGCCTGGAGAATATGGGCATCGACGCCTGGTGGATGGACTCCACCGAGCCGGACCACCTCGACTTCAAGGAGAGCGACCTCGACTTCGAGACGGGCGTCGGCTCCTTCCGGAAAGTGCGCAACGCCTTCCCGCTCCTGTCGGTGGAAGGCGTGTATGACAACCAGAAAACCGTCTCCGAGCGCCGCGTGATGGTGCTCACCCGCTCGGCCTGGGCCGGGCAGCAGCGCACCGGCGCCAATACCTGGAGCGGCGACGTCTATTCCAACTGGGACAATTTCCGCGCCCAGATTCCCGCCGGACTGGGCTTCGCCCTGACGGGCAATCCGAACTTCAACACCGACTGCGGCGGCTTCTTCCCGACGAACTACAACCGCCGCGGCGCCACCGCCACCTGTGCGCTGAACCCGCTCTTCCAGGAGCTCTACGTGCGCTGGCTGCAGTACGGCGCCTTCTGCCCGATGATGCGCAGCCACGGCGAGAGCTCCCGTCGCGAGATCTGGGAGTTCGGCGCCCCGGGCGAGCCGGTCTACGACGCCATCGAGAAGACCATCCGCCTGCGCTACCAGCTGCTGCCGTACATCTACGGCACCGCCCACGAGGTCACGGCGGCAGACGGCACCTTCCAGCGCGCGCTGTTCATGGATTTCCCGGATGACAAGGCCGGGTGGGAGCGTAATGACGAATTCCTTTTCGGCCGCGAACTGCTCGTGGCCCCCGTCGTCCACGCCCAGTACACGCCGGAGAAGGTTGCCTTCGACGACACGCCGGTGGACTTTTCCGCCGAGCGCAGCACGCAGGTCTATCTGCCCAAGGGCGCCGACTGGTACGACTTCTGGACCGGGGCGCGCTTGAAGGGCGGCCAGACGCTCACGCGCGCCACGCACCTGGACACGGTGCCCCTTTATGTCCGCGCCGGCTCCATCGTTCCGCTCGGCCCGGACGTGCAATATACCGGCGAGAAACCCTGGGACGACCTGGAGATCCGGGTCTATCCCGGCGCCGACGGCAGCTTCACCCTCTACGAAGACGAGGGCGACAGCTACCGCTATGAGCAGGGTGCCTGCTCCACCATCGAATTCACCCTTCGTGGCCGCACGCTGACCGTCGGCGCGCGCAGCGGCTCCTTCCCGGGCATGCTGCAGCAGCGCCGCTTCCGCGTGGTCACGCCCGACGGTATCACCCGCGAGCTCCAGTATGACGGCTCCGCCCAAACGATCAAGTTATGATGAAGAAAGTCCTCCTCCCGCTGCTGGCTCTGCTTGCATCCGGCATCACGCTGTCCGCCCAGGACAAACTCTACGCAGATGAATTCCCCCTCGGGGACGTGACCCTGCTGGACGGTCCGCTCAAGCATGCGCGTGACCTCAACATCCAGACGCTGCTCCAGTACGACTGCGACCGCCTGCTGGCCCCGTACCGCAAGGAAGCGGGGCTGGAGCCCAAGGCGCCGACTTACCCGAATTGGGACGGCCTGGACGGCCACGTGGCCGGGCATTACCTGACGGCGATGGCCATCAACGCCGCCACGGGCGACGCCGAGTGCCGCCGCCGGATGGAATATATGCTCTCCGAGCTGCAGCTCGTGGCCGACACCAACACGAAGGAGCATCCCGAATGGGGCCTCGACTATGTGGGCGGCTTCCCGGGCAGCGCCGCGCTCTGGACCGATTTCAAGGCAGGGGAGTTCCGGCGCTATTTCGGCGCCTGGGCGCCGTTCTACAACCTGCACAAGATGTTCGCCGGCTTGCGCGACGCGTGGGTGTACTGCGGCAACGAGCAGGCGCGGACGCTCTTCCTGCGCTTCTGCGACTGGGCGGTGTGGATCACCGCCAACCTGTCCGACGAGCAGATGGAGGCGATGCTGCGCAACGAGCACGGCGGCATGAACGAAGTGCTGGCCGATGCGTATGCGTTGACGGGGGAGGAAGAGTACCTTTACTGCGCCCGCCGCTTCTCGCACAAGCTCCTGCTGGACGCGATGCGCGACCACGACGACATCCTGGACAATATGCACGCCAACACGCAGGTCCCGAAGGCCATCGGCTTCGCCCGTATCGCGGAGCTGGCCGACGACGAGGGCTACCTGGAGGCCGGACGCTGGTTCTGGGAGAACGTGACCGGCAGCCGCAGCCTCGCTTTCGGCGGCAACAGCCGGCGCGAGCATTTCCCGAGCAAGGACGCCTGCATCGACTTCGTCCGCGACATCGACGGCCCGGAGTCCTGCAATACCTACAATATGCTGAAGCTCACCGAGGACCTGCACCGTATGTCCCCGGAAGCGCGCTACGCCGACTTCTACGAGCGCGCGCTCTTCAACCACATCCTCTCCACCCAGCATCCCGAGCACGGCGGCTACGTCTATTTCACTTCCGCCCGTCCGCGACACTACCGTAACTACTCCGCGCCCAACGAGGCTATGTGGTGCTGCGTGGGCACGGGTATGGAGAACCACGGCAAGTACGGTCAGTTCATCTATACGCACAATGGCCGGAAGGCGCTGTATGTCAACCTTTACGCCGCGTCGGAACTGAACTGGCGCGAGCGGGGCGTGGTGCTGCGTCAGGAGACGGATTTCCCGTACGCGGAGAATGCCGTGCTGCGCGTTGAGGCGGGCCGGGGACGCTTTACCCTGATGCTCCGCAACCCGGGGTGGGTGCGTGAGGGTGCCTTCCAGGTGTACGTGAACGGCCGCCTGAGGAAACGTTCCGCCGCACCGTCCAGCTACCTGCGCATCCGGCGTACGTGGAAGGCGGGCGACGTCGTGGAGATCCGCTTCCCGATGGAGAACCGCGTGGAGCACCTGATCAATGTGCCGCAGTACGTGGCCCTGATGCACGGCCCCATCCTGCTGGGCATGAAGACGGGCACGGAGGACCTGAAGGACCTGATCGCGGACGACAGCCGCTTCGGCCAGTATGCCAGCGGGACCAAGCTCCCGATCGCCGACGCCCCCTTCTTCGTCTCCGAGGACATCGACGGCATCGCTTCGCAGCTGGAGCCCGTGCCGGGCGCGCCGCTGCATTTCCGCCTGACGGGCGAGGTGCACAACCGCATCGAGGGCGAACTGCAGCCCTTCTTCGAGATCCACGACGCCCGCTATATGATGTACTGGCTGGCCCTGACGCCCGACGGCTACGCCTCCTACCTGGAGGAGACCGCCCGCGAGGAGCAGGAGCGCGCCGCGCTCGACGCCCGCACGGCCGACCGCGTGCAGCCGGGCGAGCAGCAGCCGGAGACCGACCATCGGATGGAAACCGACGGCTCGATGACGGGCAACGACAACGACGTCTTCTACCGCGACACCCGCGACGGCCACTACTTCAGCTACCTGATGCAGACCGGCGGCCGTACCGGCCTGTCCGTGTTCCTGAAGTACTGGGGCGTGGGGGAGTGGAAGACCCGCGAGTTCGATATCTACGTGGATGACACGCTGTTGCAGTCGGTCGATAACACCGGCCGCTGGAACACTTCCGCCTTCATCACCGAGGAGTTCCCGGTGCCCGACAAGCTGCTCGCCGGCCGGAAGGCTGTTCGCGTGAAGATCGTCGCGCACCCCGGCAAGCAGACCGGCGGCATCTATGAAATGCGTCTTGTGAACACGAAGATTTGACATTTTCAAGAGAAATAGCTATCTTTACACGATATGAAAACTACTAAAATTCTCCTGCTGGCGCTTTGCGCCGTCGCCGCCTTCTCCTGCACCCAGGAGCAGGGCGACCGTTTTTACAAACTGAGCAACAATTCCGGAATGGAAGTGACCGTCACCAACTTCGGCGGCCGCATCACCGCCATCGTCCTGCCCGACAAGGACGGCGTGAAGCGCGACGTGGTCCTGGGCTTCGACAAGGTCGAGGACTACTATCCGGAGAACAACCAGACCGACTTCGGCGCCTCCATCGGCCGCTATGCGAACCGCATCGCCCAGGGTAAGTTCACCCTCGACGGCGTGGAGTACGACCTGCCGAAGAACAATTTCGGCCACTGCCTGCACGGCGGTCCGACCGGCTGGCAGTATCAGCCCTACAAGGTCGTGGAGGCCGACGCGCGCCACATCAAGCTGCGCATGGATTCCCCGGAGGGAGACAACAACTTCCCGGGCGCCGTGACGGCTTTCGTGACCTACACGCTCACCGACGACAACAAGATCGACATCGCCTACGAGGCCACGACCACGGCCCCAACGATCATCAATATGACCAACCACTCCTACTTCAACCTCTCCGGCGACCCGGCCAACCACAGCATCTGCGAGGATGAGCTGTACGTCAACGCCTCCGGCTACACCCCGGTGGACGACACCTACATGACCACGGGCGAGATCCTGCCGGTGGAGGGCACTCCGATGGATTTCACCGTGTCCCATAAGATCGGCGACCACATCACGGAGTTCGAGTTCGAGCAGCTCAAGAACGGCAACGGCTACGACCACAACTGGGTCCTGGACACCAACGGAAGCATCGACGAGGTGGCTGCCGAGCTCTACTGCCCCGAGACGGGCATCGACCTCAAGGTCTACACCGACGAGCCGGGCATCCAGGTCTATAGCGGCAATTTCCTCGACGGCACCGTGACGGGCAAGGGCGGCGTGGTCTATCAGCAGCGCGTGGGTATCTGCCTGGAGACCCAGCACTATCCCGACAGCCCCAACAAGCCCCAGTGGCCGTCCGTGGTGCTGCGTCCGGGCGAGACCTACCACAGCCACTGCGTCTTCGCCTTCAGCGTGAAATAATCAACCAAAACGTGTCATACAATGTTTAATTTCCTGCCTTTACAGGCTGCGGACCTGAACCGCATCTCCCTCGCCTCGTGGGACTGGATCGTCATCGGAATCTTCTTCCTGGCGATGATCTGGATCTGCTGGGACGTCTCCCGTAAGAAGAAAGAGACTTCCGGCGACTACTTCCTGAGTGGCCGCAGCGCCACGTGGATTGCCATCGGCGCATCCATCTTCGCTTCCAACATCGGTTCCGAGCACCTCATCGGTCTGGCCGGCACCGGCGCCTCCGCCGGCATGGCCCAGGCCCACTGGGAGATCCAGGGCTGGATGATCCTCATCCTCGGCTGGGTCTTCGTGCCGTTCTATGAGCGAAGCATGGTCTATACGATGCCCGAGTTCCTCGAGAAGCGTTACAACAAGGAAAGCCGCGGCATCCTGACCTGGCTGTCCCTCGCCAGCTACGTGCTGACCAAGGTGTCCGTGACCGTCCTCGCCGGCGGCCTCGCGCTGAACACCCTGCTGGGCATCAACTTCTGGGTGGCCGCCCTGGCCCTCGTGATCATCACCGCCATCTACACCGTCATCGGCGGTATGGAGTCGGTGCTCAAGACTTCGGTCCTGCAGACGCCGATCCTGCTGGTCGGCTCGCTGGTCAT
>JAGCYX010000106.1 GCA_017960585.1 Bacteroidales bacterium | reverse complement strand
GGGAAATTAGACGGCGTTTCCACCGCTTATGTCCCGGATACGGGCAAGTTGCTCACGCGTTACGCACCCTTTCGCCGGTCGCCGCCAGAGTATTGCTACCCCGCGCTGCCCCTCGACTTGCATGTGTTAAGCCTGCCGCTAGCGATCATCCTGAGCCAGGATCAAACTCTTCTTTGTATATTTTTATACTTCTCAGTCTATCCTGACACTCTATCAATTTCCAAAGAAATCAACGCTCTCGATTCTTAGTTTCTCGGTACTTGCTTGTACTTATCTTCCAGTATTTTCAATGAACTTTATCCCTTCCTCTCCGAAAGGGACTGCAAAGGTAAACCACTTTTTCGAAATTGCCAAATTTATTTTGAAAATTTTAGCATTAAAAAAAGTATCTTTGTATTCCATGGAACAACAAGCGTCTCTCTGGCATTTATTTCTCGTGTTCGCGAAGGTGGGGACCTTCACCATCGGGGGCGGGTATGCGATGCTGCCGCTGATCGAGGAGGCGCTGGTCAAGCGCGGCTGGATCTCCGACGAGGACTTCCAGGACCTCATCGTGCTGGCGCAGAGTGCGCCCGGGCTGCTGGCCGTCAACATGGCCATCTTCACCGGCCACAAGATCCGGGGTCTGCGGGGCAGCATCGTGTCGGCGCTGGGCGCCGTGCTGCCGTCGCTGCTCATCATTCTGCTGATCGCCATTTTCTTCACGGAGTTCAAGGAGAACGAGTATGTGCGCCGCTTCTTCCAGGGCGTCCGCCCGGCGGCCGTCGCGCTGATCCTCGTGCCGGCCATCCGCATGGCCCGCTCCGGCTGCAAGTCCTGGTGGACCTGGCTTATCGCCGTCGCATCCCTGCTGGGCGTCGCTTTCCTGAAGGTCTCCCCCATCTGGATCATCCTCGTGACCATCTCCGTGGCCGTGGCCGTTTCCCTGATCCGACAAAAGAAAAGCGTATGACGGGACTGCTGGCACAACTGTTCTTCACCTTCTTCTTCATCGGCCTGTTCAACTTCGGCGGCGGCGGGGCGATGCTGTCCCTCATCCAAGGGCAGGTGGTGACGGCGCACGGGTGGATTACCCAGGAGATGTTCACGGACATCGTGGCCATCTCGCAGACCACGCCGGGCCCGATCGGTATCAACTGCGCCACCTACGTGGGCTATGAGGTCCTGTACGGCGCCGGCTACGGCCAGCTGGCCGGGGTGTTCGGCTCCGTGCTCGCCACGCTCGCAGTGGTGCTCCCTCCATTCCTGATCTTCTTCCTGATCATCAAGGTCTTCAACAAGTTCCACGAGAGCCGCACCTTCGCGGACACGATGCGCGCCCTGCGCCCCGCCGTGGCCGGGCTGATCGGCGCGGCGGCGCTCGTGCTCATCTTCCGGACGCAGTGGGACGGCCTGCAGCCGCAGCTGAGCCTGATCCGGGAGAGCTTCCCGGACTGGACGTCGTGGGTCATCTTCGGCGCGGCGCTGGCGCTGGGGCTCAGCAAAAAAGCCGGTCCGATCGCCGTGATTTTGGGCGCCGGCGTGGTCGGGTTGTTGATTTATTGATTATCTTTATCCCGATGAAACGTTTCCTGATTATGGGTATACTGTGCCTGTTCGCGTCGCTCGCGCGTGCGGGCATGCCGGACGACGTCGTTCCCCGGCCGGCCGAGGCCGTGCTGCTGAAGGGAAGCCTGCGGCTCTCCGGACTTCCGTTCAAGTGCGATCCTTCCCTGCCCGCGGAGGCGCAGGCCGCCGTGAGCAGCTTCGCTTCCCACCTGGGTTATGTCAGCGGCAAGTCCTGCCCCTTCTCGGCGCCGCCGGGCCTCGCTGCAGCGGTAGACGCCGGCAAGGCGAAGGGCGCGTACTTCCTGCGGGACACCGCGCTGGGGGCGGAAGCCTATTCCATCGAGGTCGGATCGGGCCGGATGGTGGTCCGCGCCAGCGGCCTTTCCGGCATCCTCTACGCCCTGGAGACGTTGCGCCAGCTGCTGCCCGCGGCCATCTACGGCCAGCAGGTGGCGGACCGGGAGCGCTGGGTGCTGCCCGCCTGCGTCATCCGCGACGAGCCCCGCTTCGCCTGGCGCGGGATGCATCTCGATTCCTCGCGCCACTTCTGGGACGTCGACGAAGTCAAGCGCTACCTGGACGTGATGGCGATGTACAAGCTGAACCGCTTCCACTGGCACCTCACCGACGATCAGGGCTGGCGCATCGAGATCAAGGCCTACCCGCTCCTGAGCCAGATTTCCTGCTGGCGCGAGGGCACGATGGTGGGGCGCGACTTCTCGTCGAACGACGGCATCCGCTACGGCGGCTTCTATACGCAGGACGAGATCCGCGAGGTGGTCGAATACGCCGCCGCGCGCGGCATCACGGTGGTGCCGGAGATCGACCTGCCCGGGCATATGCTGGCGGCGCTGGCCGCCTATCCCGAGCTGGGCTGCACGGGCGGTCCCTACGCCGCCTGGACGCGCTGGGGCGTGTCCGACCAAGTGCTGTGCGTCGGCAAGGAGAGCACGTTCGAGTTCCTGGAGACGGTGCTGTCCGAGGTGGCGGAGCTCTTCCCGGGCGAATACATCCACATCGGCGGCGACGAGTGCCCCAAGGACGAATGGAAGAAGTGCCCCGACTGCCAGGCCCGCATCCGCGAGCTGGGGCTGCGGGACGACGAGCGCTTCTCCGCCGAGCAATACCTGCAGAACTACGTCACCAAGCGCATACAGGACTTCCTGGCCACGAAGGGCAAGAAGGTCATCGGCTGGGACGAGATCCTCGAAGGAGAGCTCGCGCCGGGCGCGACCGTGATGTCGTGGCGCGGCACGGCGGGTGCCATCGAAGCCTCCCGCAAGGGCTTCGACGCCATCCTGACCCCGACTTCCCACTGCTATTTCGACTACTGCCAGGCGGAAGATCCTTCGACGGAGCCGCTGGGCATCGGCGGCTACCTCCCGCTGGAGAAGGTGTATTCGATGGACCCGCTGGAGGGCATCGACCCGGCTAAGGCGCACCATATCCTGGGCGTGCAGGCGAACCTCTGGACGGAATACATCGCCACGCCGGAGCACCTGGAATACATGCTGCTCCCACGCATGCTCGCCCTCGCGGAGGTGCAGTGGTGCCCAGCCGGACAGCGCGACTGGACCCGCTTCCTGCGCGTGCTGCACGAACACGAGTTCCCCGTCCTCGACCGGGCGGGATACCATTATAGAACCAAATAACCGTTATAATAATTATGAAGAGAATCCTACTGGCCCTTGCGGCCCTGGCCGTAACCCTTCCGCTCCTCGCCGCCCCCGTGCAGGACGAGGCGCGCCTGCTCCGCTTCCCCGCCGTGGGCGGCGGACGCATCGTATTCTGCTATGCCGGCAACCTGTACAGCGTCGACATCAACGGCGGACGCGCCGTCAAGTTGACCTCCGACGTCGGCTACGAGTGCTTCCCCAAGATCTCGCCGGACGGCAAGACCGTCGCCTTTACGGCGCAGTACGACGGCAACACCGAGGTGTACACCATCCCCATCACAGGCGGCGAGCCCCGGCGCCTGACCTACAGCGGCCTCGTGGGCCGCGACCAGGTAGGCGAGCGTATGGGCCCGAACAACATCGTGATGGGCTGGACGCCCGACGGCAAGCAGATCGTCTACCGCAGCAAGCAGTGGTGCTTCAGCGGCCTGCGCGCGCAACTCTGCAAGGTGGACGCGCAGGGCGGCCTGCCGGAGTTCATTCCCACCACGGAGGGCGGTTTCTGCTCCTATTCGCCGGACGGCAAGAAGCTCGCGATGAACCGCATGTTCCGCGAGTTCCGCACCTGGAAATATTACCGGGGCGGCCAGGCGGACGACATCTGGATCAACACCGTGGGCACCACCAAGCTGGAGAAGATCACGGACAACGACGCCCAGGACATCTTCCCGATGTGGATCGGGGACGAGATCTACTACCTCTCCGACCGCGACCGGACGATGAATCTCTTCGTCTACGACACCCGCTCGAAGCAGTCCCGCAAGGTTACCGACTTCACCGAGTACGACTGCAAGTTCCCGGCCCACAGCGCCGACGGCTTCGTCGTCTTCGAGAACGGCGGCTACATCTACAAATACGACGTCCGCAAGGGCGCGGCCGAGAAGGTCACGATCCAGCTCGCCGACGACGATGTCTGGAGCCGCACCGAGTACCGCAGCGGCAACCTGTCCATCAGCGGCTACAGCCTCTCGCCGGACGGCAAGCGCGTGCTGATGGTCGCCCGCGGCGACATCTTCTCCCTGCCGGCCGAGAAGGGCCCGGTGGTAAACATTTCCCGCTCGCCGGGTTCGCACGAACGCGAGGCGGAGTGGAGCCCGGACGGCTCCCGCATCGCCTGGATCTCCGACGCCTCCGGCGAATACGAGATCTACACCGCTCCCGCGGACAACATGACCAAGGCGACCTGCCTGACTTCCTTCAAGGAGGGCTATCCGTCCAACCTGCAGTGGAGCCCGGACGGCAAAAAGCTCTATTTCTCCACCCTGCACTGGGACGTGTATGAGCTGGATGCGGACAGCAAGGCACTGACCCGCCTCGTGGTGGGCAAGGACGCGGCCATCCGCTCCTTCACCCTGTCGCCGGACGGCGCCTGGGCGGCCTATACGACCGAGATGCCCAACTATTTGAGCGCAGTTTATCTCCTCGACGTGAAAGCGCGCAAGAGCTACCAGGTGACCGACCGCTGGTATCCGGCGGGGCAGCCGCTCTTCTCGCGAGACGGCAAGTACCTCTTCTTCACCTCCTCGCGCGAACTCCGTTCGCAGTACTCGGACGTGGAGTGGAACGCCTCCTACAGCCTCTCCGACTACCTGTTCATCCTGCCGCTGGCCAAGGACACGCCCAACCCGATGACCCTGGAGAATGACGAATACTCCCTGAACAAGAAGGCGGACGAGCCGAAGGGCCCGCGCCCAGGCGGTCCGGCTCCTGACGGAAAAGGCCCTGCAGGCGGACCGGCAGCTAATGATGCCCCGGTTGTCACCAAGGTCGATGTCGAAGGCCTCGGCCAGCGCATCACGGCCCTGCCGCTGCCGGCCGGCCGCTACCGCCTCCTGCTCGCCGACGGCGACAAACTCTACTACAGCTCCTTCGGCGGCTTCGGCATGCCGCCGGGCGGCCCGGCTCCCGGTGGTCCCGGCGGCCGCGGTGCCGCAGCCGTCAAGACCTTCGACCTCAAGACCCTGCAGACCGGCGACGGTCCTGCCGACATGCCGCTCGTGCTGACGCCGGATGCCAAGAAGGCCCTCGTGCGCAGCGAAGGCAAGTACAAAGTCGTCTCCTTCGGCGGCCCCGGCGGGCCCGGCGGCCGTGGCGGCTCCGTCCCGACCGACGAAATGGACATGATGATCGACCACGAAGCCGAGTGGGCGCAGATTTACGACGAGAGCTGGCGCATCACGCGCGACAACTTCTACGTAGAGAACATGCACGGCGTGGACTGGAACCATATGCGCGAGAAATACGGCCAGATGCTGCCGTACGTCAAGCACCGCGACGACCTCACCTACCTGATCGGCGAGTTGATCGGCGAGCTGAACATCGGCCACGCCTACATCACCTCCGGCGAGAAGCCGGACATCCCGCGCATCGCCACCGGCCTGCTCGGCGCCACCTACAGCAAGGACAAAGGCACGGGCGCCTTCCGGATCGAGAAGATCTTCCGCGGCGCCGACTGGGACGCCACCCTGCGTAGCCCGCTGCGCACGCCGGGCGTGAACGCCAAGGTGGGCGAATACATCGTGGAAGTGAACGGCACGCCCGCAAAAGATCTGGTGGATCCGGGGCAGGCGCTGATCGGCAAGGCCGGCAAGACCGTCTCCTTGAAGATCGCCTCCAGCGCCTCCGGCAAGGATGCGCGCACCGTCTACGTGAAGCCCGTTGAAGACGAGACCAACCTCGCCTACTACGAGTGGGTGCAGACCAATATCGAGAAGGTGGACAAGGCTTCCAACGGCGAGATCGGCTACATCCACATCCCCGACATGAGCACCGAGGGCCTGGACATGTTCACCAAGCTCTTCTACACGCAGCTGGACAAGAAGGCCCTCATCGTGGATGACCGCATGAACGGCGGCGGCAACGTCTCGCCGATGATCCTGGAGCGCCTCCAGCGCGAGGTGTACCGGATCAACATGTACCGCAACGGCGGCAACCAGCCCGTCCCGAACGAAGCCTTCTACGGCCCGAAGGTCTGCCTTATCGACAAGTATTCCTCCTCCGACGGCGACCTCTTCCCCTACGGCTTCCGCCAGCTGGGCCTGGGCAAGCTGATCGGCACCCGTTCCTGGGGCGGCATCGTGGGCATCACCAGTTCCCGCCAGTTCGTGGACGGCCAGGATATGCGCACCCCGTTCTTCACCTCCTACTCCACGGACGGTGAATGGATTATCGAAGGCCACGGCGTCGATCCCGACATCGTGGTGGACATCAATCCGTTTGAAGACTGGAACGGCAAGGACGCCCAGCTGGACGCGGCCATCAACTACCTCAAGGGCGAGCTGAAGAACTACAAGCCGCTCCCCGGCACCCCCGCCGCCCCGGATAAGAGCAAATAAGCCAGGGTCGCGTTTTAAGCGACACCTGATTATCAATGTATTAGAGAATGACTCCGGGTTAAATTGCCCGGAGTTATTCTGTAATTGGCTGATAATCAGTAGTAGGGTGTGACCGGGTTTGTCTGCCCGGCAGGATCAGGCAGCGAAGATGAGGTCCAGCAGGGCCTCGGTGTCGACGCCGTCGAAGTATTGATTGACTTCGGCGGCTTCGAACGTTTCCTGCAGGACGGAGCGCTCGAAGCGCAGGCCGACGAGGCGCTCGGCGAGGGTGGAGGCGGGCAGGGCGCCCGTGAAGTCGCCGCCGAACTCGACGGCGGTCAGCACGCCGCGGTCCAGGCAGAGCCGAACCTCGACGGTGCCGCAGGCCAGATGAGCGCGGCGGACGAGATCGGCCTCGCGGGACTGGCCGTAGATCCACTCCCAGGTGGAGAATTTCTCCTCGGAAAGCCGCCGCACCGCCGCCCGGCGCTCATCGCCGAAAGGCAGCTCCCCGTCGCCCGCCGCAAGAATCTCCTGCAGGGCCGCCTGCAAGGCGTCCAGCGAGGCGAACTGCGGCAGATAATCCTTCAGGTTGGCCACGCGGCTGCGCACGGAAGCGACGCCCTTGACGGACAGTTTGGAGCCCGGCACGTCCAGCGCCCGGGCGAGCGTGTCCAGGTCCACGTCGTACATCAGCGTGCCGTGGATGATTTCCCGGTCCCGCCAGAGGCGGCGGGCATAGCCGGAGACCTTGCGCCCTTCGACGAAAATGTCGTTGCGCCCCGTCAGCTCGGCGGGCACGCCCAGGCTGCGCAGCGCCTCTACCATCGGCTCCGGCGACACATGCCTCCCCACAAAGGTGTAGTTGAGGTTCTGCAGGTCGTGATAGACGGCGCCGCCGCCGGTCACCCGGCGCGCCAGGCAGATGCCGTTCGCCTCCAGGAAACCGAGGTTGACCTCGCTGTAGGCGTTTTGGTTGAGGCCGATGATGACGGACGGGCGGTTGCGCCACAGATAGAAAAGATTGTCGTTCGACGGATACTGCTCCAGGCAGTACTCGTCGAACGACATATTGTACCAGGGGTCGGTCGAAGGGTTTGTCAGAAACCGCATGCTTGCTCCCCCTTCGGAAATTACATCTCGTTGCCGACCTTGCGCGCGCGCTCGGGCTTGTCGAGGTTGATGCCGTCGCTGATGCCGACCTCCACCAGGATGTTCCATCCGGCGCAGAGGTAGACATAGGACTGCAGTGCACCGGCCTCCGGGACGACAATGGTCTTCTCGAACGGCGTCTGCTTGGTGCTGATGGCCACCACGTGCACGCCGGCGCCCTTGAAGACGGTCAGGAACTTGTCGTACTCGCTCTCGATCGGGTCCACCAGGAACACGATGTCGCCTTCCTGCATCACTTCCTCGATGCCATGGACGGCGTAGGTACCCTCCAGGAAGTCGCTCTTGCGGCGGGTGATCTCGTTGGTCTTGAGCGTCAGCTCCTCGGCCACGCCGTCATTGTAGCCCGCGAAATAGATGGTATGGGCGCCCTTCACCCACTCCACGATCTCCGCGGGGACGGGCAGGGTCATCGCCTGCTCCAGCTTCTCGGGAAGGCCCTTG
>JAGCYX010000105.1 GCA_017960585.1 Bacteroidales bacterium | reverse complement strand
GTGGGACAAGGTCCGCGAGGAGCTGGGCGAGGCGCAGGAGGCCTGCGGCGAGCAGGACAAGCGGCACATGGAAGAAGAATTCGGCGATCTGCTCTTCGCCGTGATCAACGCCGCGCGGCTTTACGACATCGATCCGGAAGCAGCGCTGAGCGGCACCTGCAGTAAATTCCGCCGCCGCTTCACCTATCTGGAGGAGCAAACCCTGAAGAAAGGCCGCAAGCTCACCGACATGACCCTCGCCGAGATGGACGCCATCTGGGACGAGGGGAAAGCGAAAGGATTGTAGAAGGCGGGCGGAAATGTTTTAATTCCAGAGAAATATGCGCTTGTGTTTGTTGTTTTCATTAGTTATTTATACCTTTGCGGAAGATAAGCCCGCAAAGGCGCGATAACTTCAAGCCGTGGCTTACTTTCCTGAAGCCGTACCCGCTACGGCTTCAGTTTTTCTATTGTACCGATAATACTGCTTGTCTCGAAATGGATTGACTCTATCACAATCGCTCTATCGTGACGGATTACATAACATTTCTGCAGAATCCCCTGCTCGAAGTCGCGATGTCGCCATTGTATCATCTTAGCCACCGTTTTTACCCGCAGTGGCACTTGCCGCATCCTGTCATCTAAATCGATGACTACAGCCTTGCAACCTTGTTTTATTGCGGAAATAAACCCCCATTTTATCCCTTTTTCACTTTTGATACCTTTCCTGTCAGCAAGTAATCCATCGATCTCATACTCAGGGTTTTTCACACCATACTCGAGGCGATGTGCACGAATTATGACGCTGGTTTGCGGGAAGGATTCCAAGATAGCCCGTGCAACTATTATGTTCCTCTCAACCTCTCTCGTATCGGCATCAAAGTGAATCAATAGCCTGTCACCGTATTCCGCATCGGCGTAAAAGCCAGGATATGGTTTATCCTGAGGCTCAAGAATCGATGTGTCGTTTCCGTTTTTCATCTTTAGTTCTAAAAAAGCAACACCCCTGCACGGACTGAAGGCGATCCTTGTCTTACAAATACACCAGATGCCTATCCAGGGACTGGCCACCAAAATGTCCGCACCGGAAGTGTTGCCCGTATTATTTTAAATCTCATGGTCCCAAAAACGCACAAAGCGAGCCAGGTGCGATATAACCTAACTCGCTTTGTGGACTCGAAGTACCACGGTGTGCAGACTTGTACGTCCCAATGGACAAGGGCAAAGATACAAAAATAATGTTACATTCCAAGCCTTGCCCGCTGGGGTGCGCCTATCGGGCACAGTATTGTCCCGTTAAGCGCAAAATAGGGGGCAAAATGCGCCTGACGGGACATCGTTGAGACCGCTAGGCGCACTAGGAATCAGGTCGGGCGGGTGAATCGGAGCGAAGCGAAGTCGGCATCCGTCGCAAGGTCAAGAATAATCACACGACAGTTACTGATTACTCGCCATCTTAATGGACATTATTGTCGGTCAGCCATTTAGCGATTGCAACAGCAATCTTCATATGACCTCGCTGATTAAGATGGAGGTTGTCTCTGTTATTTGGATACTGTGCCATTGAATAGTAAGGACTGCTCTCCAGTAACAGCTTGCCACTCTGAAATACATTCCAGTTAGTGCTATCAATACCTGCTAATTGCGTTAGGTCACAAAACTCCATGTCATTGACAACACTTAAGACTTTTAGCGTGTCTAGCATTCCAATGTTCCTGTAATAATATGCGTCTTTATCGGCGTAAGGATATTTCCCAAATAAATGAGGTGTAGCAAGAATTAATTTACATCTTGTGTTGTTTGCCCAAGACAACTCTTCTTTTATTCTTTTCACCATATAATTAAACTGACCGCAATAGGTGGTATCTGTGGGATACATGTCATATCTTGAACCTCGGTGTTTCTCAAAGCAGTCGTTTTCATTATATAGGCCCATAACGATGATGTAGTCTTTATCTCCGACCTCCTTTGAGCTAAGGCGTGCTATATTATTTCTCCCGGTGTTATCAAGACCAACACCATCAGTATTAGATAAGATGCGATCTCCGTCAACCATAGCAAGCATGCCGATTCCACCTTTTGCGTGAGTACTTATATCAGCATGTATTAATCTCGCCAAATAGTATTGCCATCTATAGGCAGCTGTTTGGCTATCACCTATTGCAAGGATTTTCTTGTCACTATAATCGGCAAATACTGTATTCTGTCCATCATCAAACTGATATGAAGTGATTTCGATGCGTGCTTTTAAAGCATAAATTTTTTCCTTTGTGGGTTGTTTGTACTCATATGGTAAAGATTTGTATGTGAAGCCCAAAACAACAATCAATAATAATAGACAAGCGAGATAGAGAGTAACGCGCCCCCTCTTTGATTTGAACACTTTCATAATGGCATTATTTGCTCCTGGCGGAAGATTCGTGGTATTATACCGACCCTCATTAAAAGAAACTATTCCGGATTTACGTTTCTCTCGTATTATTCTCCTTTGTTGAGTATTGTCTGAAATGGCTTTGAAAAAACTGCCTGAAGAATTCTGTCGGCTATTGCAGCCATGCCCTTATCTCCCGGGTGTGACGCTACTCCTTCATGTTCTACAATATGAGGCTTTCCATCCGCATCGAACACGGTCGAGCCAAGCCCGCACTGGTACTTTTTATTGTCTTTAATCCCCATTAGAGAGACATATTCCACCCCGACCTCCGCACAAGCTTGTTCTTTAAGACCGTCCCGATCTTGGTATGTCCAGAAATCACCCACGACTAGGATTCTCGCTTTGGGACAGCTCTTCCTGAGATATGACAGTAATGATGAGTAGTCTTGCTTATATGTATTAAGATTAAACGCATTTTCACCGAGTTGAACCGTTATCAGATCTATTTCAGGAGCAAGATATTTATCCAAAAACTCTAGTGTCTCATCTCGATCATGATACTGGGTCTCCCAGACAGAAAAGTTCATAGGAAAGCTGAATACCGCACCTAACTGTTGTTCGATTTGATTGCTTACGATATGGAAATAGTCCTTTTCTTCTTCCGTCGCAGCCATCCCGATCTTATTCCACCAGAATGTTGATATACCGTGTATTGTTAGGCTATTTCCAATGGCCAGATAATTAAACTTATCCGCCGGCCAATTCATGATATCTGTCAGAGAGTCGTTTAATTTAAGGCTAAGAAGTGAAACAGATTCCTGAAGGTTAGAGATTCTGTCGCTCTGAGATCGTTCATGCTGGTATAATTTGTAGAACAACGCTCCACTTACAGATAGTAGCCCTAGTAATCCGACTATAATGAGTGTTGATTTTAGCGAACCCTTTCTCATACAATTATTTAGGCGGCTCCTAGATAAATGTATAGAAAAAGTGTGGAGCCTTTTTCGTTTATCTTCTGGGAGGTTTAGCAGAACCTTGAAAGAAATAAACTACAGAATACTCCACACCCGGCTTGATATGGAGTAGAAACCCGAAATGGGCTTACAGCATGATCAATGCGCGAGCGGAAAGAATAGCCGTAGTCCCTCTTTCATTGAAACTGCTAATTCCCCAGAAAGGACAACGAAACCACTTTCGCTATATGTCTGCCGCAATTAGACGGCATTGCAAAGTTAATACTATTTGTGGATTAAGCAAGGAGATGCGCTGGACGGGGCCGGCGAATGACAAGTGAGGATCCAGGGTCAACCCCAGGATAAGGGTTGGAAGATGCCCGATCAAGTCGGGCATGACGAGCCTCTGTCGAAAAAAAACGAAAGGCTCGGAGCGAAGCGACGCAGGGGGTCCGGGGGGAACGCCCCCCGGTATTAAATCTTCCCGGATTTCTTTCCGAAATCAATTATCATATCCGCGCAGCCGTCGAGGCCGATGAGGGAGGAGTCGAGGCAGAGGTCGTAGTTGGAGGCGACGCCCCAGTCCCCGAAGGTGTAGAAGTTGTAGTAGTCGCGGCGCGCCTTTTCCTTCTTCAGGATGAACTTTTCCGCCTCCTCGGCACTCATTCCCGTGCGCTCGCGGACGCGGGCCACGCGGGCTTCCATCGGCGCGCAGATGAAGACATCGAGGCAGTCCATGTCGCGCAGGACGTAGTCCGAGGCGCGGCCGAGGAAGATGGCGTCGCCCTGGGAGGCGATGTCGCGGATGGCCTCGCTCTGGTACTTGAAGAGCTCCGTGCCGTCGATGGCCGAAGGGGCGTAGGAACTGGCCCGGTTCAGGCCGAACAGGCTCCCGAAACGGAACAGGCGGCGCTTCTCGTCACTCTTGCGGAACAGCGCGGGGTTGAACCCGCTCTCCTCCGCCGCCTTCTGCAGCAGCTCGTTGTCGTAGACGGGGATGCCCAGGCGCTCGCCCAGGATCTCGGCGACGCCCTTGCCGCCGGCGCCGAACTGGCGCCCGATGTTGATCAGGATGTGCTTCTTCTCCATAACACGTCAGGATTGGATGGAACTGCCAAGGATATCGGGATTCTCGCCGTCCTTGAGGCGGTCGAACTTACGGAACAGCCGCACGATCAGGATGGCGGAGATGATGACGTTCAGGGTGTCCGAGATCGGGAAACTGACCCAGACGCCCGTCTCCTGCAGCCACAGCGGCAGGGTGTAGATCAGCGGCAGCAGGAAGAGCAGCTGGCGCGACAGCGACAGGAAGATGGACTTGCGCACCATTCCCAGGCACTGGAAGAAGTTGCCCGTGACCATGCCGAAGCCGACCAGGGCGAAGCCGCAGTTCATGATGCGGAGCCCGTGGGCGGCCAGGTCGATGAGCTGCGGATCGTTGGTGAAGAGGCTCACCGCCGTGCGCGGCATAAGCTCCGACATCAGGAAGCAGAGCAGCGTGACGAGCACCTCCCACTTGGCGGTCAGGATGAAGATCTCCTTGACGCGGGAGTACTGCCGGGCGCCGTAATTATAGCCCGCAATGGGCTGCAGGCCCTGGTTGAAGCCCATATTGATCATCACGAACAGCATCGTCAGGCGGTTCAGGATGCCGTAGGCGCCGATCGCGAGGTCGCCGCCGTACTTACCCAGCTGCTGGTTGATGAACAGGGCCACGAGGCAGGCCGCCACGTTCATCAGGAACGGGCCCACGCCAATGGCCAGCGACTGTTTCGCCACGCGCCAGTCCAGCTGGAAGAGCGGACGGGTGAAGTGCAGCAGGCGCCGCTTGTCGGAGAAGAAGTACCAGGTGTAGCCCAGGGCGACGAGCTGGCAGAGGATGGTGGCCAGGGCGGCGCCGCGGATGCCCATGCCCAGCACGAAGATGAAGATCGGGTCCAGGATCGCGTTGGAGATGACCGTGAAGAGGGTCAGGCCCATGGCGGTCTTGGGGTGCCCGGACGAGCGGATGAGTCCGTTGAATCCGTGGTAGAGGTGTGTGAAGACGTTGCCCGCCAGGATGATGAACATATAGTCCCGCGCATAGGGTAAAGTCACGTCGCTGGCACCGAAGAACCGCAGGATGGGATCCAGGAAGGCCAGGGTGACCGCCGAGAAGATGACGCCGATGATGACGTTGAGCGTCAGCACGTTGGCCAGGACCTTCTGCGCCGCGCCGTAGTTGCGCTGACCCAGCAGGACGGAGATGAGCGTCATCGCGCCCACGCCCACCAGCGTACCCATCGCGATGGACAGGTTCATCAGGGGGAAGGTGACGGCGAGGCCGCTGATGGCGGCCGAGCCCACACCGGGGATGTGCCCGATGTAGATACTGTCCACCATATTGTACAAAGAAGCCGCCGTCTGGGCGATGATGCCCGGGACGGCGTACTGCCTCAGAAGTTTGCCGATTTTCTCGGTCCCGAGTTCGGTCGGGGCCGCATTCGCCGCGGCTGCCATGGCCTATTCTTCCGGTTTGGCCACAACCTCCAGGTCGAAACGCAGCGGCGAGTAGGCCGGGATCGCATTGCCGGAGGATTTGGTGCCGTAGCCCCAGTTCGAAACGAAGACGGCCGTGCCCTTCTCGAAGGCGTGCATCTGGGAAAGGGCGAAGGAGAAACCGTTCACGACATCGCCGAAGGTGTCGGAACCCGACGTCTTCATCTTGATGTCGGAATAGGTCCCGTCCGAACCGTACCACTTGACGGCGCAGGGGCCGTAGGTCCGCGAGGCGGAATAGATGCCGTAGTACTTGGCGGTGTCCGCGATGCTGGTGTCGAAGACCGCGCCGTCCAGCCGGCGGCCGATGTAGTTGATGTAGATCGTCGTATCGTTCTTGAACGCCTCCGTGGAAGTGGGCTGCGCGGTGCGGAAATAATAGATGCCGAGCTTGACCGAATCCGCCACGCTCTTGCCGGAGAAGTTGCGGGAGATATAGCGGCCGACGGAGTCGATCTGCCACTTCAGAATGTCCGGAATGACGTCGACCAGCTCCAGGTCATAGATGCGCGGCGTGCCGCCGGACACCTTGTCCAGGTAGTCCTGTGCCGTGTTGCAGACGATGGTCTTGCCGGTGGAGGCGTCCACGCCGAGCAGCCAGCCGGGAAGCACGACCGTGCGGCGGCCGCCGACCTTCATGGAGGCTATCGACTCCTCGATGCCGGCCACGAGGCCGTTGGAGGCGCGGGCCCAGACGGCCGGGCCAAAGTAGGACGCTTCGTCATAAGTGCCCAACTGCTGGGACAGCAGCGCATCCGAAGTGCCCGCCACGGAGCCGTCGAGGTTGCGCACCGTGTAGTTGACAAACACGTAAGGGTTGGTGTCGGTGCTCCCGGCGGAACGGCCGGTGCCGGGGATATCTTCCAGGATGAAGGCGCCGAGCGGCGTCTGCGTGGCGCCGGGGTGGTTCACCTGCATCCACGCATCCAGATAGCGCTTCGCGGCATCGTTTACGCCCGTTTTCGGCGTCTTGGCGCAGGCGGACAGCAGCAGCGCCGCCAGGGTCAGATATAGGATGGATTTCTTCATATTCATTCAGTCGCGGAATCCTCATTCCGCATAAATCGTGCCGCTTCGCGGGCGACGTATTCCTCCGCCAGCGCGGGTTCGGCGATGTCCTGCGGGAAGTACAGTTTGCCCCCCGCCGCACACTCGTGCCCCCCGCCGTGGAACGCGGCTGCGGCCAGCCGGTTGGCGGACACGCCGCACTTGGAACGGATGGACACGCGGAAGTGCCCCTCGTCCTCGCGCAGCAGCAGGGTGAGGCGCACCGCACCGATGCCGAGCGGCAGGTTGACGAAGCCTTCCGTCTCCCCTTCCCGGAGCTCGAAACGCTGCAGGAATGCCCGGTCCAGGACGACGTACGCCACCCCTTCCGGGAGGATATGCATCCGCTCCGACAGGCAGGCGCCCATGGCCCGGAAACGGTTCTCGCGGTAGTTGTGATACAAGTTGTCCAGCAGCGCGTCCCGGTCCACGCCGGCGGCGAGCAGTTCGGACGCCATCTGCAGGGTGGACGGGAAGACGGAGTTGGCGAAATTGTTGGTGTCCGTGGTCATGCCGGCCATCAGCGGATCGAGCACCGCCAGGGGCAGCTTGCCGGCCGCGCCGACATCCGGCAGGGCGAGCAGCACCCGGTAGAGCAGCTCGCAGGCGGAGGAGATCTCCGTCTCGCTGAACACCAGGTCGAACGCGCCGCGGTCGGGGTTCAGGTGGTGGTCGATCAGCACCTTGGGGGCGGCGGAAGCCTGCAGCGAAGCGGCCAGCGCTTCGGCGCGGGTGAAAGCGTTCATGTCCAGGCAGACCAGCAGGTCGCTCCGGGAGATCCGGTCCCGCGCGGCCTCCGGTTCGCGCGCCGCGTCGGTCACGCCCTCCGCCGGCAGGAGGAAGTCCAGCGAAGCGGGGGCGGCGTCGGGCAGCACCAGGCGGGCGTCGAGCCCGCGGACCTGCCGGAGATAGGCCAGCAGCGCAGCGCCGCTTCCGAGCGCATCCCCGTCGGGATGCGTATGCACGACGATGCTAACGCGCTTCGCTGCTGCGAAAAACGCGTCCAGACGCCGGATATCTGCGGGTACGAGCGCTTGCATGTCCACCAAAAATTCTGCGCAAATTTAATAAGAATATTGCATTTGATAAATCATTTTCATAACTTTGTGGGACTTTGGATATCAAATAAAACTAACCGATACAATGAACAAAGTAGTAAAGATTCTCATTGAGGTCGTCCTGCTGGCGGCCATCTGCGGTCTGGTCTATCTGCTGTACAGCAACATCATGAAGCCGGTCAACTTCAACAAGGAGCGTGACATCCGCAAAGCCGTCGCCGTGCAGCGTCTTCAGGACATCCGCACCCTGCAGGTCGCCCACAAGTCCGTCACCGGTAAGTTCAATTCCTCGCTGGACTCCCTCAAGCAGTTCTATGAGAGCGGCCAGATGGAGATCGTGATGCAGATCGGCTCCCTGGACGATTCCCTCGCCGTGATGAACACCGAGGCCATCAAGAAGGCCAACAAGAAGCTCAAACCCGAACAGCTGACTGAAAAGCTCCAGGAGGCCTATGCCGCCGGCCAGAAGGTCGTGTTCTCCACCGTGACCAAGATTCCGGTGCGCGACACCCTCTTCAACAACCGTCCGGACTTCTGCATCGACTCCCTCAAGTATATCCCGTTCTCCGGCAAGGAGCCCATCCAGATGGAGTCCGCCATCAAGATGGTGTCCGGCGTGCCCGTGCCCCTCTTCGAGGCCCGCGTGCCCTGGAAGTCTCTCCTCAAGGGCATGGACAAGCAGCTTATCATCAATTTGAACGCTGAAAGCCGCGACCTCAACCGCTACGAAGGTCTGCAGGTCGGTTCCATCACCGCCCCGAACAACAACGCAGGTAACTGGGAGTAGTGTTCACCCTCGTCCCCTCCCACTTTTTCGACCCTGCGACGGCGCGTGAGGCGCTTGCCGAAGTGGCGGATGTAAAGGAGGAGATGGAGGTTGCGCACCTCGACCTTCCGCAATATGACGCTGTCCTCGTCTACACCACAGACGGGGACAGTGTCGTTGTGGACGGCACCCCGGAGATCTACAAGCTGCTGACGCAGCTCCCGGAGTGCCCCGAATACAACAAGATTCTCTGCAGCCTCTCCGAAGACCGCCTGCATCTGGCGGTCGCCCAGGGCAAGAACCTGCTGCTCGCCAACAGCTTCCCGGTGCAGGACTTCACCACGGCGGAGTACTATATCTTCCTGACGATGAAGTCGCTCCAGCTCAACCCCGAGATTTCCACCATCTGCTGGCGCACGCCGCTGGACGCCGAGGACGAGATGTCGCTGTACCGCTATTTCAAAGCCGTCGTCCGCCTATGAGGATCATCGGCGGCCGCCTGAAAGGCAAACCCATCCAGCCCCCCATGGGCTATGGCGCCAGGCCCACCACGGATTTCGCGCGGGAGGGCCTGTTCAATATTCTCAACAACGAGTACGAATTCGAGGACCTGCAGGTGCTCGACCTCTTCGGCGGCACCGGCGCCGTGTCCTACGAGTTCGCCTCGCGCGGCGCGCGGCGCGTCTACTGCGTCGAGATGAACCGGGACCACGCCGCCTTCATCCGCCGCGAGGCCGCCCGGCTCGGCCTGCCGGCCGTGACAGCCGTCCACGCCAACGTCTTCGACTTCCTGCCCATCTGCCACGAGAAGTTCGACCTCATCTTCGCCGACCCCCCGTACGCCCTCGAAGGGCTGGACACCCTGCCGGACAAAGTCCTGTCGCGGGATCTGCTCCATCCGGGCTGCTACTTCATCCTCGAGCACGGAGACGAGTATTCCTTCACCGGCCATCCTTTATTTAAAAAGGAAAAGGTCTACGGACGAGTACACTTCAGTTTTTTTGAAAAATAATCGAACCGGGCTGCAACAACCCGGTTTCTTTTTCGTTATATAGTCAGAAAGTGTCCAAGATGACAAGACAGGAGATCACGCAATTCTACCAGGAACACCACGGGCGGCTGTACAATATCGCCCTGCGGATTCTCCACGATTCCGGCGAAGCCGAGGAGGCGATGCAGGATACCATCCTGAAATACGTCTCCGCCGAGCAGCAGTTCGATTCGGCCGCCCAGATCTCCGCCTGGCTCGCCAGGACTTGCATCCACGACGCCATTGACAGACTGCGCAAGAGACAGCGCCGGGACGCCTTCCTGGAGGATTACGCGCTGGAGGAGTCGCCGGACGTCCTTCGACAAACTCAGGAACCGCCGGCGAATGACGGAAAAGCCCTCCCGGACATCGGCCGGATCAAGGCGGCGATGGACGCCCTGCCGGAGCCCTACCGCCTGGTCCTGAACCTCGTGCTCATCGAGGGCCTGGACTACGCCGAGATCGCGGCCTACACCGGCCAGAAGGAGACGACGCTCCGCTCGCTGTACTCGCGCGGCAGAAACAAATTGGTTGAACTGTTAAAGTAAAAGGATATGACTGAACTCGAGCAATACATCCGCGACCACGCCGCCGCCTTCGACACGGAGGCGCCCGCCGCCGGCCACAAGGCCCGGTTCCTCGCCCGGTATTACTTTACTTCATTCCGGGCGAAGACCCGGAACCTCCACCCGGCACCGGTCTTTGCTTTCGCCCTGGCCGCCTGCATCGCCCTGGTGCTGTTCATCCGTCCCGGCGACCCCTTCCGCGGCGTCTCCAACGAGCCCGAGGCCATCTACCTTGCCTACATGGACCGCGTGGCCGCGCTCTATCAGGCCATGCCGCTGGAGGACGACATCCTGCGGGAAATCACCGAGGAGGACGAACCCCTCTTCGCGCAGCTGCCCGACGACATCTCCTCCCGGCAGCGCGCCCGCATCCTGAAAAACCATTACGGAGAACTGCTCTCCGCAGCCCGACAACTCAAAAAACAATAAACGATATGAAAAGATTCCTTACCCTTCTCGCTGCGGCCGTGATCGCCGCACTTCCCCTCTCCGCCACGCAGACGGTCAACAATCCGGCCGACGCTGCCAAACAGGAAACCAAGGAATACCGCCTCAACGGCTTCTCCGGCCTGGACGTGTCCTGGATCTACCAGGTCGAGCTGACCCAGTCCGGCCGCTACGGCGTCCGTGTGGAAGCCCCCGACTTCATCCTGCCCTACCTCCGTGTCGAGGTTCGCGGCGGCAACCTGATCCTCGGCCTTGAGGACACCCCGCGCGAAATCCGTCGCCGTATCGAAAATGGCGGCCGCAACGAGGTCCGTGCCTATGTCAGCATGCCTGACCTCAGCGAGCTCAAGGTTTCCGGCGCCGCCAAAGTAACGGGCAAGGGCGATTTCTCCTCCCGCAAACCCTTCAAGATGGAGCTCAGCGGCGCAGTGAACGTGCGTGACCTCTCCGTCAAAGCCTCCGCCGCCGACATCGACGCCTCCGGCGCCGCCAAGTTCTCCCTGACCGGGAAGTACGACAAGATGTCCGTCCGCCTGTCCGGCAGCGTGAACGCCAATATGACCGCCGACGCCAAGACCGTCAACATCGGCACTTCCGGCGCTGCCAAACTGTCCCTCAAAGGTACGCTCGGCGAAGTGGACCTGCGGGCCTCCGGCGCCGCCAACACCGAGTTCAACGGCAGCATCGAGCAGCTGGATGCCGAGGGCTCCGGCGCCGCCAAACTGAGCGCCAACCAGGCTCCGGCCCGCCGCGCGAAGATCAACTTCTCCGGGGCTTCCAACGGCATGATCGAAGTTCGTGACGAGTTGAGCGTCAGCCTCTCCGGTGCCAGCAAGCTCAACTACCACCCGGGGCCCGGCCTGCGCATCACCGACCAGTCGGTCTCCCGCGCCTCGACGCTCTCCAGCTACTAAAGAGCCTGCTCCGGTTTGATGTGACGCGTGATAAACGCGCAAAGACCGGGGAAGAACCGCTGGATCCAGATCATCAGCAATTCGCCGCCGCCGACCAGGACTTCCCTGCGGTTGCGGCGGATTGCTTTTACGATGGTCCGTGCGGCCCGCTCGGCGGGAATGCCCTTGGCCTGGCCCGGGTCCAGCCGACCGTGTGGCAGGCCGCTTCCCTCCAGCGCGTTGTAAGAAATGTTGGTGCGCACGCGGCCCGGGCAGACGATCGTGACGCGGATGCCCTGGTCGTAGTACTCCGCCCGCAGGGTCTCGAAGAACCCGTACAGGGCAAACTTGGCGGAGCAGTACGCGCTGCGCAGCGGATAGCCGAAGCGGCCGGACATGGAGGTCGTGACGGCGATGTTCCCGCCGCCCCGTTCCATCATCCGCGGCAGGACGGCCTGCGCGATCGCCACCGGAGCGAAATAATCGATTTCCATGATGGTCCGGAGGAGTTCCGAAGAGGTCTCTTCCACCCGGGCGCGCTGGCTGACGCCGGCGTTGCAGAACACAATGTCCAGCCCTCCGAAGGCGTCCCAGGCCTCCGCGACCAGTTTGGGAATGCCAGCCGGCCAGCGCAAGTCGTACGGCAGGACCACGACGCCGGGCGAGCCCGCCGCGCGGCACTTCTCCGCCACCGGCTCAATGTTCTTGGGCAGCGAGGAGGTCAGCACGAGGCGGGCCCCCTCGGAGGCATAACGGAGCGCGCACGCGGCGCCGATGCCGGACGAGGCGCCGGTGATCCAGACCGTCGGCACTATTTCGCATCCATCGCCTGGCAGGCGGTGATGGCGATCATCTTATAGACATCGTCCACGGAGCAGCCGCGGCTGAGGTCGTTGACCGGCCGGGCGATACCCTGGAGGATGGGGCCGATGGCGTCGGCGTTACCCAGACGCTGGATGAGCTTGTAGGCGATGTTGCCGACCTCGAGGTTCGGGAACACGAGCACGTTGGCGTTGCCGGCGATCTCGGAGCCGGGGGCCTTCTTCTTGCCCACGGACGGCACCAGCGCGGCGTCGGCCTGCAGTTCGCCGTCGATCTTGAGGGCGGGATCCAGCTGCTTCGCGAGCGCGGTGGCCTCGACCACCTTGTCCACGACTTCGTGCTTGGCGGAGCCCTTCGTGGAGAAGGAAAGCATCGCCACGCGCGGGTCAGCGAAGCCGGCCACGCTCCTGGCGGTCTGCGCGGTGCAGACGGCGATCTGCGCCAGCTGGGAGGCGTCGGGGGCCGGGGTCACGGCCACGTCGCCGACCACCAGCACGCCGTTCTCGCCGTACTGCGGGGTCTGGGTGATCATCAGCATGGCGCCGCTCACGCAGGTGATGCCGGGGGCGCACTTGATGATCTGCAGGGCCGGGCGGAGGGTCTCGCCAGTCGTGGAGAGCGCACCGCTGATCTGACCGTCGGCGTCGCCGCTCTTGATGATGAGGCAGCCGAAGTAAAGGGGATCCAGCACGGTCTTGGCCGCAACTTCCGGGGTCATACCCTTGTTCTTGCGCAGCTCGTAGAGCAGGTTGGCATATTCAGCGGTCTTCTCGCTGGTCGCGGGATCGATGATGGTCGCGTCGCCGATGTGCTTGAGGCCAAGCTCAGCGGCGTAGGCGAGCACTTTCTCGCGGTTTCCGATCAGGATGATGTCGGCGAGGCCGTCGGCGATGGCGCGGTCGGCCGCCGTGATGGTGCGCTCCTCGAAGGATTCCGGGAGCACGATGCGCTGCTTGTTGGACTGGGCGCGCGTAATAATCTGGTCAATGAGGGACATATCAGGTTGTTAGTTTTCAAGTTCGGTGACGATGCGCATCGTGTCGCGGGCGATGACCAGCTCTTCGTTGGTCGGGATGAGGGCCACGGTGACGGAGGAATCCGGGGTGGAGATGATGGTCTCGCTGCTGCGGGCGCCGTCGTTGGCGTCGGCGTCGATCTTGACGCCCATGTAGGACAGGTTCTCGCAGATGTGGCGGCGCAGGCGCGGGTTGTTCTCGCCGATGCCGGCCGTGAAGACGATGAGGTCCACGCCGTTCATCTCGGCGATGTAGGCGCCGACGTTCTTGATGGTGTCGAAGGTGAGCTTCTTGAGCACGATCTTGGCGCGGGCGTCGCCGGCCTTGGCCAGGGCGTCCATGTCGCGCAGGTCGGAGCTCTTGCCGGACAGGCCGAGGAAGCCGCTCTTTTTGTTCATGATGGCCGTCATCTCGTCCGGGCCCAGGCCCTCCTTCTTCATCAGGTACGGGATGATGTTGGCGTCGATATTGCCGCAGCGGGTGCCCATGATCATGCCCTCCAGCGGGGTGAAGCCCATGGAGGTGTCCACGACCTTGCCGTCCTTGATGGCGGTCACGGAGCTGCCGTTGCCGAGGTGGCAGGTGATGATCTTGGAATGGTTGAAGTCCAGGCCGGCGAGCCTGGCGCCGCGCTGGGAGACGTACTGGTGGGAGGTGCCGTGGGCGCCGTAGCGGCGTACGCGGTACTTCTCGTAGTATTCATACGGCAGGGCGTACATATAGGCGTACGGCTCCATCGTCTGGTGGAAGGCGGTGTCGAAGGTCACGACCTGCGGCACGTCGGGCAGGACGTGCGAAATGGCGTGGATGCCGAGCAGGTGGGCCGGGTTGTGCAGCGGGGCGAAGTCGCAGCAGATCTCGATCTTCTTGAGCACGTCCTCGTTCACGAGGGTGCTGCCGGAGAAGAAGTCCGCGCCCTGCACGATGCGGTGGCCGACGGCCTCGATGTCGTCGAAGCTGGAGAGCACGCCGTGCTCGGGGTCCACGAGGGCGTCGAGGACGAGCTTCATGCCGACCTTGTGGTCGGGAATGGGCTGCGTGAGCGTGAAGGGCTCCTTACCGGTGGGTTTGTGGGTCAGACAGCCGTCGGGCAGGCCGATTTTCTCGACGAGGCCCTTGGCCAGCAGGTCATATACTTCGTCGTTCTTCATGTCCAGCAACTGGTACTTGACGGAAGAACTGCCGCAATTGATAACAAGGATGATCATATTGGTTTCGGTTTCTTTGACTTTAGACGACAAAATTAAGAAATAATGCGTATTTTGGCAAAAATTCGATTGAAATGGTCGTGCAGCGAGATATTGTGGCGATTTCAATCCCATTTTCAGCAGGAGTGGCATCGGCGGCAGTTTTGTCGCCCGGGGGAGATGCGCTGTTCTGGACCGCCGCGGGGAGCTGCCTCGCGGCGGCGGGACTGCTGTTTCTCGCCTGCCGCCGGGAGGTCCGGACCCCGGTGTTCCTGGCTCTTTTCTGGGTGCTCGGCGTCTTCTGCCACTGCTCCTCGGCGCTGGCTTTCCCGCTGCCCCGGGAGGCCTGGCAGCCCGCTGAGCGGGCGCTCTCGGGACTGCTGCGCGCCATCGACGGCGCGGAGTTCCCGCACGAGAACACGGCCGCCCTGCTGAAGGCCCTGCTCGCCGGGCGGCGCGAAGGGCTCGACCGGGACACCGTGGCGGTCTTCCGCGCCACCGGCGCCTCCCACATCCTGGCCCTGTCCGGCCTGCATCTGGGCATCCTGTACGGCATGCTGCACGTGCTGTTGCGCTGGATGGGCCGGAGCCGTTTCGCGATGGCGGCGCGCAGCGTCATCCAGGTGGGCCTCGCCGCCGGATACGTGGTCATGACGGGCGCGTCCCCCTCGCTCGTGCGCGCCTTCCTGTTCATCCTTTTCAACGAACTCTCGCGCCTGCTGCCGGGACGCCGCCGGCGGCCGCTGAACATCTTCTGCGCGGCGCTGACCGTCCAGCTTGCCGTGACGCCGGGCGTCGTCTCCAGTCTGGGCTTCCAGCTCTCCTACCTCGCGATGCTCGGCATCGTGCTGGTGTTCCCGCGGATGGACGCCTGGTTTCCGGAGGGGCGCTTCAACCCCGTCCGGCGCGTATGGAGCGCCATCGCGCTGACCGTCTCCTGCCAGCTGTTCACGGCGCCGCTGGTCTGGCTGCGCTTCGGCGGCGTCCCGAAGTATTTCCTGCTCACCAACCTGGGCGCGCTGCCCCTCACGGAGGGCTTCATCTGGTGTTCGCTGGCCGTCCTCGCCGCAGGCGGGCATTGCCCGGAGGGCATAAAAAAACTGGCCGATACGCTCGGCCAGCTCTTGTTGCAATTTCTGGAAACGGTCGCGTCTATTCCTTGACGCAGCGCACCGAGGCGGCGAAGTCCGTCTTGGGCATCAGGCCGCGATAGAGGATGTCCTTGTCCTGGTAGATGTAGCGGCAGACGCCCTGTCCGTCCGCTTCGTCGGCGGTCCAGAAAGCGGCGTAGGTGTACAGGCCGTCGAAGACGCAGCTGTTATCTTCCACCCGGCCGTAGCCGACCGGCATCACGGACAGGCGCAGCTCGTCGGTGATCTTGACCTCGCGCCAGTATTCCCACATCTTGGCGCCGTTGAAGTAGAGGTCGCCCATCATCCTGCCGGCCAGACCCGGGACGTCCTTGCCGGCTTCGGCACCTTCCTGGAGCGCCGTCCAGTCGGCGTCGGTGGGCAGGCGCCAGCCGTCGGGGCAGGCCGTCTGAGCCTCCTCCCAGGTGTAGTAGCGGCCGAAGACGTCCGTCATCACCTCGCAGCCGTCGATGGCGCGGCCGGAGCCGGTCCAGGCCAGGTTCTGGCGCATCCACTGCTGCGAGCCGATGGTCGTGTAGTAATACTTACGGCCGTCGCGGTAGTCCGTGAACGTCTTGGAGGATTTCTTGTCGAAGTTCGTGATGGAGCCGTCGCCGGACAGACCGGGGCGGACGACGACGAAGTTGATGGACGTGCGCGTGGCCTGGTAGGCGGAATTCTTCTGCGGGAAGCCACCGAAGGTCAGCGACAGGATATCCAGTTTGTCGGGAGCCGTATAGGTGTAGTAGTGATTGCGGATCACGCCGTCCGACGTGACGAGGGTGTCGGATTTGCCCGTGTTGGCATCGTAGAAATAGTATCCGATGGGCTCGCCGTCCGGGCAGATGAGCGTCATCATCGTGTCCACCTGGAAGGTCTTGGAGTCGCCGACCTCGATGAACGGGGGCATCTTGATGGACAGGTACCCCTCAAATGACTTGGATTCCGTATTTTCCTTCTTGCAGCCCGGCACCGCCGCCAGGATGGCGGCCGTCAGGACGGGGAGCAGGATTCTGTGCAACTTCATATTTTCTGTACTTACAATTTGCAAATATGCGCAAAAATGCGCGAAAAACCGCTAACTTTGTGCAAATACTTTGCCGAAGCAATGAAACACTCGATTATTTTCTTCGCCCTGTTGTCTGCCTGCATCCTCTCCGGATGCCGCCAGGGCTCCTATGCGACATTTTCGGGCTACGCCCAAGGCGGCACATACACGGTCAAGGCCGACCTGGAGTGGGTCGGTACGCCCGCCGACGAGATCCAGAAGACCATAGACGCCATCCTCGACTCCATCGACTTCAGTCTGTCGGGATACAATAAGAACTCCCTCCTGTCGCACTACAACGCCGGCGAGGAAATCGTCCCCGACCGCTTCTTCACGGAAGTGCGCGCCCTGTCGGAGCGCTACCGCGCCGAGACGGACGGCGCCTTCGACTGCGCCTCCGCCCCGCTCTTCGACATCTGGGGCTTCGGCTTCACTTCCGACAGCCTGCCGGATCCGGCGCGCGTGCAGCAGGCCCTGGCCGCCTGCAAGGAGGAGAAGGTGCTGAACTTCAACGCCATCGCCCAGGGTTACACCTGCGACGTGGTGGCCGACTACCTGCACTCCATCGGCGTGCGCAACATGCTGGTGGACATCGGCGAGATCTACTGCGAAGGGCTCAACGCCAACGGCAAGCCCTGGACCATCGGCGTGGACAACCCCGTCGACGGCAACGACACGCCGGGCAAGGACCTGCGGGGCATCTGGCAGTCGGCCGGCAAGGCCTGCGGCATCGTGACCTCCGGCAACTACCGCAAGTTCTACGTCAAGGACGGCAAGAAATACGCCCACACCATCGACCCGCGCACCGGCTATCCGGTCGAGCACAACCTGCTCAGCGCCACCGTCGTGGCGCCCACCGCCGCCGAGGCGGACGCCCTGGCGACCGCCTGCATGGTGATGGGCCCGCAGGCGGCCCGCGCCCTGATCGAGTCCCGGCCCGACCTGGAGGGCTACCTCATCACGGCCGAAGGGACCTGGATGTCCGACGGCTTCGCCGCGCAGGCGCAGGATATTCCGCAAAATTGATTATCTTTGTTATTCATTGATAATTCTGCGCAGTCATGGATCTGAACGAAACTACCCATACCCTGGATTATAACACCTCCCGCGAGAAACTCACCATGCCCGAGTACGGCCGCAACGTGCTCAAGATGGTGGAGCAGCTCAAGGCCATCCCCGACAAGGAGAAGCGCACCGAACAGGCGCGCGCCGTCGTGAAGGTGATGGAGCTGCTGAACCCGCAGGTGCACAGCCAGGACAACTTCGAACACAAACTCTGGGACCATCTCTACATGATCGCAGGCTTCGACCTGGACGTGGACTCCCCCTATCCCTGCCCCGTGGCGGAGACCTTCAACACCGATCCCGTGCCCATCCCGATGAAGGGCTCCAAGATCAAGGCCTTCCATTACGGACGCAACATCGAGAGCATCATCAACCTGCTCTGCGAGCAGCCCGACGGCGAGGTGAAGACCGAGATGATCCGCTCGCTGGCCATCTACATGCGCCAGCAGTACTTGATCTGGAACAAGGACAGCGTGGCCGACGAGACCATCTTCGCCGACATCGAGAAGCTTTCCGACTACCGGCTCAGGATCCCCGAGGGAATCAGCCTGAGCAAGATCGCCGGCGACGCCAACTTCTCGCGCCCCGGCATGGGCATCAACGTGGGGCAGCCGGGCAGCGCCCAGCGCAACCGGCAGCGTAAGAACAACTACAAGCGGTCCTATAAGAAGAAATGAGAATCTGGCAATCCTGGGACGAAGAAGAGCGCGCCACAGCCGTGCGGATCGCAGGACTGTGCGTCGCCGCACTGACCCTCTTCATCTTTATTTCCACCTTCTCCTACCTGTTCCACTGGCGGGAAGACATGAGCCTGCTCGGCGACCCCGACGCCATGCAGGTCGGGCGCGCCGTGGGCAACGCCGCCGGCAAGCTCGGCTTCCGGACCGGCCACCTGCTGGTATGCAATCTCTTCGGCCTGGGCAGCTTCTCGCTGCTCATCATCCTCACGGCCGTGTCCGTGCGCCTGCTGGCGCACCGTTGGGTGAATACCCTGCTGAAGACCACCCTCATCGCGCTCTTCGGCGCCTTCTTCTCCTCGCTGGTGCTCGCCTTCATCGGCAAGCGCGCCGGGCTGGACCTGCTCTTCGGCGGCGGCCTGGGCGGCCGTTGCGGCGCCTCGGTCATCGGCTGGGCGGAGAATCTGTTCGGGCCCATCGTCACGGGGCTCTTCCTCGTCATCCTGATGGCGGGCTTCCTCTTCTTCGCTTCCAAGCGCTTCAACCGCTGGTTCGCCTCCATCGGCGTGAAGAAACCCGTCGACCCGGACACCCCTGTCGTCATTCCGGGCGGCGACCCGGAATCTCCCACGGTTCCTGAGCCTGCCGAAGGACCGCTGGCGGAGGAGGAGGATCTGCTGATTCCGGAAACGCCGGAATCCCCGGCGGTTCCCGAGCCCGTCGAAGAACCGGCGGACGACGTGTTCGGCGGTCCCGACACGAAGGTCAAGCCGGCGAAGGGCGGAAAAGCCGCCAAGGGCGAAGACCCGGGCACTTCCGAGGGCAACTTCGAAATCGTCGAGGACAACGGCCTCGAGGTCGAGCCGGTCGTGGACCTGACCCCGATCGACAACCGCCTCGACCCGCCGGACGGCCTGCCGAAGTACCAGTTCCCGTCGCTGGACCTGCTGGAGAGCTATGCCAGCGGCCGCCGGGAAGTGTCCACCGAGGAGCTTACGCGCAACAACAACAAGATCCGCGCGGCCCTCGCCAACTACAAGATCCAGGTCACGGACGTCAAGGCCATCGTGGGCCCGACCGTTACCTTATATAAGGTGTATCCCGCCCCGGGCGTGAAGATCGCCGACATCAAGAAACTGCAGGAAGACATCGCCCTGTCGCTGAACGCCAAGGGCGTGCGCGTCGTGACCCTGTCCGATTCCGTCGGCATCGAAGTGGCCAACGACTACTCTTCCATCGTGCCGCTGAAGGCCCTGCTCAACGACGACGCCTTCCGCACCAGCAAGGCCGACCTGCCCGTCGCCATCGGCTACACCATCACGCAGAAGGTCCGTGTGTTCGACCTTGCCGACGCGCCGCACCTGCTCATCGCCGGTGCCACCAAGCAGGGCAAGTCCGTGGGCCTGAACGTCATCGTGTCCTCGCTCCTCTATAGCAAGCACCCGTCCGAGCTGAAGTTCGTCTTCATCGATCCGAAGATGGTCGAATTCTCGGCCTACGGCCAGCTGCTCAAGCACTACCTGGCCGTGCTGCCCGACGCCGCCGACGAGGACGAGGAGAAGAACAACGCCATCGTCAAGAAGCCCAAGGACGCCGAGAAGATCCTCCGCTCCCTGTGCACCGAGATGGACGACCGCTACGAACTGCTGAGCAAGGCGGGCGTGAACAAGATCACCCTCTACAACGAGAAGTTCAAGGAGCGCAAGCTGCGGCCGGACCACGGCCACAGGTTCCTGCCGTACATCGTGGTGGTGGTCGACGAGTACGCCGACCTCACGATGACCACGGGCGCGGCCCCCGAGGCGCGCGCCGCCAGCCGGAGCATCACCAACTCCATCATCCGCCTGGCCCAGAAGGGCCGCGCCGCCGGCCTGCACGTGATCCTCGCGACACAGCGTCCGTCGGTGGACGTCATCTCCGGTATCATCAAGAGCAACTTCCCGATGCGCATCGCCTTCCGCGTGGCCTCCCGCGTGGACTCCATGACCATCCTGGACGCCCCGGGCGCCGAGAAACTGATCGGCCGCGGCGACATGCTCTTCTCGGCCGGCATCGACTCCGAGCGCATCCAGTGCGGCTTCATCGACGGCAAGGAGATCGACAAGATTACGGAATTCATCGGCGAGCAGATCGGCTACGGCCGCTGCTACAACACGCCGTACTACCTCCCGTCGCCCGAAGAGCCG
The DNA here is from genome assembly GCA_017960585.1 of Bacteroidales bacterium. Lineage (GTDB taxonomy): Bacteria > Bacteroidota > Bacteroidia > Bacteroidales > UBA932 > Cryptobacteroides. The sequence goes on along the minus strand of JAGCYX010000105.1, from coordinate 485 downwards.
GGCGCCGAGGGCGGCGAAGGCGGCATGGTCGACATGTCCAAGGTGGACGATCGCTTCGAGGAGGCCGCCAAGATGGTGGTCCTGAGCCAGCGCGGCTCCACCTCCGACCTCCAGCGCAAGCTGGGTATGGGCTACGCCAAGGCCGGCCGCGTGATGGACCAGCTCGAGGCCGCCGGCATCGTCGGACCGCAGGAGGGCTCCAAGCCCCGCCAGGTCCTCGTCCCCGACCTCAACACCCTCCAGCCCATCCTCGACGCCTTCCTGCACCGCGCATAGCGCCCAGCCCCCCGCAAAACACGGTTCCGTCCACAAAACAAAGCGTTTTTGTGGATGGGATCATGAAAGAAGCCATCCGCGAGGATGGCTTCCGGGGGCAAGCCCCCTAGGGCGGACGGACATTCAGCACCAGCCCTCAGCAGGCTGATCGGGCTATGCTACCCCTGCCGGTAGTGAGCCCTCACATAATGCTTTCTGCCATTTCGCAC
>JAGCYX010000104.1 GCA_017960585.1 Bacteroidales bacterium | reverse complement strand
GGATTTCAGAAAATGATTCAGGTCGGATAGCTCCTTCTTACGTGCAATAATACTCGGCATAATCGTCATTTTTGTTCGAGCAAAGATAGAGCATTTCTCCGAAGAAAACAAACACAAAACGGGCGAAAAGTATTTATAAAAACAGTTTTTCGCCCGCATTATATGCTATTATTAAGTAGTTACGGCGCTTTAGGAATAGCTGTTGGAGTCACTTTAAAACCCCGTCTGACATACGTCAGGCGGGGTTTTTACTTAGATTTGTACAACAAATGCACAACAGATTATAGGCAAACTACCCCAAAATATTTTTGAATCTGTTGTTCTCTGTCAGGATATCAATGAAAGCCCGTGTGGCTTTCTTCTGATAGCCACCTTTCAGGAAATGGAAGCAGCCCTGCATCCGACTTTCGGGATGGTCTATGGGAATAGCCTTGAGTTCCCTAATGTCCTGGACGGCTTCGCCTGAGAGGATGGTAAGGAGAGGGCTTGACCGTACTAAATCCAGGATAGCGTGTATGCTGTTATTCTCCAACCGGATGTCCAGGTCCACATCATGTGCAAACAGGACGGATTCCAGCATATCCCTTGCCTGCAATCCCTTGAAAGGAAGTGCAAGCGGATATCGGCTCAATGCACTGACCGGGACAGGGCTTTCGCAATTCTTGAGTTCATCCTTACGCCCTATCAGGCATAGCCTGTTCTCGAAAAGAAGCCTGGAATCAATCCTGTCGTCACTGACGGAAGACTTATAGGCAAGTGCGATATCCAGTTCCCGGTCAAGCAGTTTCTTCTGCAACTCCGCCCAGGATGCGCTGACCAGGTGAAGACGCACGTGGGGGTACAGTCTGTAGAAATCCCTGACGGACTGCCGGAGCAAAGGCCCGAAAGAATAGGTGGAACCGATTGTGAGCGATCCGGTGTTCAGGTCTTTCACGTCGTGGATGATGTCCGAACACATCTGGGCATCCTCAATGACCTTTATTGCGTGCGGGAGGAACTGGTCTCCGTAGTCACTTAACGTTACGTGACGTGTGTCTCGGGTAAGCAGTTCTACGCCCAATTCCTCCTCCAATTTCCGGATTTGCTGTGAAATCGTACTCTGCGTGATGTAAAGCGACTTGGAGGCCAGGGAATAGCTCTTGAGCCGCCCTACCTCTACAAAATATCTCAATTGACGTAACTCCATATGATTCGGATTATTATGCACAAAGATATCAATATTTATCGATATTATCTAATAATTCTATCGAAATTAACCATATCTATCTATAAAACGGCATCGACTTTCTTCCTACCTTTGCCGTCGATATGATGAATCTATTAACACAAAGAGATGCGGCTGGCGCCCTTTTTATTCTTGCGCTGGTAATTGCTTCCGGCCTTTGGCTGGGCAAGTTCAAAATCAAGGGAATATCCCTGGGAACAACCTGGATTCTGTTTATGGGCATCCTTCTGGGCCATCTTGGTCTCAGGATTAATCCAGTGATGCTCTCTTTTATCAAGGATTTTGGTCTTATACTATTTGTATTTGCAATAGGTCTTCAGGTGGGTCCCGGCTTTTTCCATTCTTTCCGTAAAGACGGGCTACCTATGAATATGCTTGCCCTTGCGATGATAATGCTGGCAGTTCTGACTACTTATATCATCCATTTAGTCAGCGGCGAGAACCTGGGTATTATGACAGGTATTATGTCTGGTGCGGTAACCAATACCCCGGGTTTGGGTGCTGCCCAGCAGATTCTGTCCGATGCCACATCGGCCTCCGAAGAAGTTTCGGCTGCCGCCTCTGGAATCGCTTCGGCCTACGCTGTGGCTTATCCTTTGGGAGTGCTGGGCGCAATTGTAGTATTGTTGTTGTCCAAGGCCCTTTTCCGGGTAGATCTTTGCAAGGAAAGGGAAAAGGCATCTGACTCTGATGATGATGAAGGTAATGCATTCCGTCTGGCCTGTAAGGTGGAAAACCCGGCACTTTTTGGCAAGACCGTACACAATATCGTGGGTGAAGATAACGATAACCATCTGGTCATTACTCGAATGATGCGGGATAACCGGGTTTTCTTTCCCGACCTGGACCTGCCCCTGAAAGAAGGAGACAAACTGCTCATCGTAACGGATATCCAGCACAAAGACAAGGTCCGCATCATTTTTGGCAAGGATTACCCCGTGGATATGAATGAATGGCGCCCTTCCGGCACTGAGTTGGTTTCCAGCCGCTTGTCCGTTACCAAGTCTTCCATCACAGGAAAGAGTCTGCGCAAACTGGACACCCGCCGCAAATACGGCGTAACGGTGGCCAGGATTCTTCGCGCAGGTGTCGACCTGCAGGCCGATGCAGACCTTATCCTTCGGGTAGGTGACAGTCTGAAGGTAGTGGGCACGGAAGAAGGAATAGCCCGTCTGGCAAAACTAGTTGGAAATGAGCCGGAATCCTTGCACAAGCCAAACCTTATTCCCATTTTCTTCGGTATCGCCTTAGGCATTGCTCTGGGTTCCCTGCCCATCCGCTTCTCTTCGATGCCTCAACCCCTTAAGCTGGGTCTGGCCGGTGGACCTCTCGTCGTAGCCATCTTGCTGGGACACTTCGGCCCCCAGCTCAGGATTACCACTTATACGGCCCTGAGCGCCAATCTTATGATACGGGAAATAGGCATCTCGCTGTTTATGGCAGCCGTAGGCCTGGGCGCAGGCAAAACCTTCGTTGCAAGTCTTGTGGGCGGTGGTTACATCTGGGTGCTGTATGGCGCAATCATCACGCTGGTGCCCATGACCCTGGTTGCCCTGGCAGCCCGATATCTTCTAAAAATGGATTTCTTCAAGATATGCGGACTGCTATCAGGTGCCACAACAGACCCTGCTCTGCTATCTTTCTCGGAACAAATGTTCGGCCGCGGACGTATAGCCGTGAATTACGCCACGGTGTATCCTCTCACGATGTTCCTGCGTGTAGTTGCCGCCCAGGTATTGATTATGATAATGCTATAAAGATATGAAACAGAATTTATTACTGACTATTCTCGCAGCAATGGCCATGTGCGCCTGCGATAATGCCCCCAAATCCCCCCTCTCCAGAAAGGTGGTCGATTATGCTCTTGTGACCGTCGAGACCCCTGATCTCAGCGGAATTACCGACAATGGAAAAGAGGTGCTCAACCTTTACCGCTTCGCCGCAGATGAGGTGAACTCAATCTACTGGGAGCAGTATTTCGGGGATAAGGATGCCCTTATGGGAAAGCTTTCCGATCCCGTTCAGAAGACTCTCGCAGAAATCAACTACGGACCATGGGACCGTGCCGACGGCAAGTCCTTCGTGGATGGTTACGACGATCGTCTTCCCGGAGCCGGTTTCTATCCTGCCGACATGACTGCAGAAGAGTTCGAAGCTTGGGACAATCCAGACAAACTCAGCCCTTATACGATGATTCGCCGGGGCGAGGACGGTTCACTGCAGGCAGTCTGGTATCACGATGCATACAAAGAGAGCATAAGCAAGATTGCCAACTATCTGACAGCCGCGGCTGACATAACCATCAAGCCCAGCGTCAGGGAGTACCTTCTTTGCAAGGTCCGTGCACTTCAAACTGACATTTATTATGAGAGCAGCCTGAAGTGGCTGGAGATGGACGACAGCAAGATGGACCTTGTCATCGGCCCCAACGAGACTGCAGACGACCAGCTATTTGGTATCAAACGTTCCTACGAGGCTTTTGTCCTTCTCAAGGACGATGCGCGGACGGCTGAACTGATGCAGTTTGTCTCACGCCTCGGTGAGTTCCAGGAGAACCTCCCAGGCGACCCTGCTTACAAGACTTTCCTTCCCGGGACCGGTTCAAACATTTTCTCTTGCGATGCTCTGTATTATGCGGGCAAGGCCAACGCCGGAATCAAGGTAATGGCCCTCAACCTTCCATTCGACTCCGATGTCCAAAGAGACAAAGGAACCAGGACCATCGTGCTGCAGAATGTCATCCGCGCCAAGTTCAACAGTATCGTGGCTCCTGCCGGAGAAGTGCTGCTGACCCCTGACGATGCCATGCATCTTTCTTCCGATGCTTTCTACTGGAATGTAGTTTTCCGCGAAGTGGCACACGGGCTAGGCGTAAAGGAAACAGTCAACGCCCGTGGCAGCGTTGAAGAGGCTCTTGGCAATCAAGCTCTTACCTTTGAGGAAGTAAAATCCCTTGCGGCCGGGGTCCTGATGGTCTGCCAACTGCAAAGCCACTTCGACATCCATCACATTTTCACAAAAGAAGATGCCCTTACTACCTTCTTTACGTCGTTAGTACGCGCCGAGCGTTTTGGGGAAGGCTCCGCACTGGGCCGAGCTAATACGATGATCTACAACTATCTCCGCGAGGCGGGAGCTTTCGAACGCCACGCATCTGGCCAGTATTCTCTGGATTGCAGGAAGATGGAAAATGCCTTGGCGAATCTTACGGCGCTGGTATTGGAAACCCAGGCCACAGGCAATAAGGCCTTCGCAACTCAGTTTGAAGACAAGTACTCGAAGCAAAGCGAAGATTACAAGGCAGACCTGATGAATCTTGGACTGGAGAAGATCCCCGTTGATATACGCTTTGATTTTAAGACGCGATAACTAAACTTGATAAAACGCACAACATCTGTACTACATCTGTACCACACAATATACCTCCCGTGTGCCGGTCCCTTTCATCCTGCCGCTCCTACATGATTACTATCTATTTGCTTTTTTTGTTATATTTGCTCCGGACAACCCATAATACAAGTAATATGAAGAAAATCATCCTCTTCCTCTCCGCCCTGGCGCTGTTTGCCGCCTGCGGGCAACCCGATTCCGACCGCGATGCGCTGGAGCCTTATGCTAAGGAGCACATGGAGAATCCGGCTTCCTATGAGTTCGGCTACATGTCCATGCCGCACAAGTACACCTACATGGAGGACCTGATCACCTATAAGGTCGGCGTTCAGGGGCTCCGCGAGAAAGCCGAGGACAAGACTGCCTACGACGCCGAACTGGACAAGATCGACGATCTGTTGATCGAGGTGGGCAACGAGGTCGCCTGCTATGACCGTACGCTCTATTTCTGGTACAAGACGGGCGAGAACGGTACGTTGAAGATGGAGGATTTCGTCATCGGCCGCTTCAGCGCCGACGGGCGCCTGCTCGAGGCCACCAAGAACCCCGACTCCCTGCCGACCTATCCGGCCCTGCAGATGCTGAAGGATCAGGGAAAACTCTAGCCTGCAGGATCTTCCGGGATTTCCTGCGGGAAGAACTGTCCGTCATTGAATATCCAGCGGGAGCGGGAGACTTCTTCCTCGCTCCCGTATTCTTCCATAATCTCGTCGACGTTGGACAGGTCCTCGTCGAACATCGATTCGTAGCTGCGGTCGTAGAAGGACTCAGTCAGGTCGATATCATAGCTGCCGTCAGGCAGTTTCGCGATGCTCAGCGATGACCAGGCGTTGTAGCTGCCGGGGCTCATATGCTCGTCATCGGCGTACCAGACGCCGTCTTCGCTGTCGGGATGGGGGTCGCGGTAGGGATTCTCCCAGTCGCAGAAGTGCCAGAACAGCATTTCGTTGGCCTGCATCACGCGGAAGATGCCCATCACGAGCATATCGTCCGGGGTCATGATGTAGTCATCCTCGGCCGGCGTCTCGAGGAGGTAGCCCAGCATGTCGTAGCGCAGGGGAATCCAGCCGAAGTTGATGGCCGGCTGCTCGGGCATGTGCGTGGTGACGCTCTTCTTGTTCTTGCCCTCGCCGTCGGTGCGGATCATGTCGCCGGTCAGGTAGTTGTAGGACTCGTCGTAGTGCTCGCTCTTGTGGCGGTCCTTCTTGCCGCCGATGAGGCGGAAGTCGCCGTCCTGCCAGCGGAAGAGGAAGATGTCGGAGCCGCCGTCGCCGGCGTCGTCGAGCTGGAAGCGCACGACGCCCTTGTTGGTGATGGAGACGTCGATATTGCTGCCGAACATATCTGTTTCATACTCACGGAACAGATTGTAATTCCCTTTGTTATCGCCGAAATAGAAGGCGACGTTGCTGCCGGAGTAGTAGCTGTTGAGGGCGATGACGATGTCGTAGACGCCGTCCTTGTTGACGTCGGCCTGGGCCCAGGCGACGGACTCGTCGGGACGCACTTCGTGCAGGGCGGTGACGGATCTGCCCGTGGGCTGGAAAACCGGCTGGCTCCACCCGGCGAGCGGGAGGAGGCAGAGAGATGCAATCAGAAGAAATCTTTTCATTTCCGTGCGTTTTGAAACAACTTTGCAAGATACGCATTTTTCCTGGATTCCCGTATGGGAATGACATTCTGTCATTGGCAGACAATTTGCTTTTTCTACAGGCGTAAATGATTTAGAATTATGTCCGACAAGAAAGAAAAGATAGAAGAACCGCAGGCAGAAGCGCCTGTGGAGCAGACGCCGCAGGCGGAGGAGCCGAAGAAGAAACAGAAGAAGGAAGACCGCAAGGGCGAAGAGCTGCGCAAGCAGGTGGCCGATTTGACTGACAAATTGGCGGCCGAGAAGGATAGTTATGTCCGCCTGATGGCGGAGTTCGAGACCTTCCGGCGCCGCAGCGCGGAGGACCGCCTGAACCTGATCGCCTCGGCTTCGGCCAAGACCATCGAGGGGCTGCTCCCCGTGCTGGACGACTGCGAGCGCGCGATGCAGATGCTGGAGAAGTCGTCCGACGAGGCGGCGAAGGAAGGCACTGCGCTGATATACAACAAGTTGATGGACTACCTGAAGACCCAGGGCCTGGCCCGCATCGAGGCCAGGGGCGAGGTCTTCAATACCGACTTCCACGAGGCGGTGACCCAGTTCCCGGCTCCGAGCGAGGAGCTGAAGGGCAAGGTGATCGACGTCGTGCAGACGGGCTACACGCTGGGCGGCAAGGTCCTGCGCTATGCCAAGGTGGTCGTAGGAGCGTAAGCGTATGGCAGAAAAGAGAGATTACTACGAGGTCCTGGGGCTCCAGAAAGGAGCCTCGGCCGACGATATCAAGGGCGCCTACCGCAAGGCCGCCCTCAAGTGGCATCCGGACCGCTGGGTCAGCGGGACGGACGCGGAGAAGAAGACCGCGGAGGAGAAGTTCAAGGAGGCTTCCGAGGCCTACTCCGTGCTGAGCGACCCCGACAAGCGGGCAAAGTACGACCAGTTCGGATTCGCCGGCGTGGACGGTGCGGGCGCGCAGGACTGGAGCCAGGGCTTCGGCAACCTGAACGATATCCTGAACAACCTCTTCGGGGGCGCGTTCGGCGGTTTCGGCGGGTTCAGCGGCTTCGAAGGTTTCGGCTTCGGCGGCCAGCAGGGCCCCCGTCAGCAGCGGGGCCGCGACATCCGCACGCGCGTGAAAGTCACGCTCGAGGAGATCGCGAGCGGCTGTGAGAAGGAAGTGACCATCGAGCGCAACCGTCCCTGCCCGGATTGCGGCGGGCGCGGCGCCAAGAATTTCTCGGACATCAAGACCTGCCCGACCTGCAAGGGCACGGGCCAGGTGCAACACGTGACGAACACGCTGTTCGGCCGCGCGATGTCCACCGCCGTCTGCCCGCAGTGCAACGGCACCGGCAAGGTGGTCACGAACCCCTGCGGCCGCTGCAAGGGCGCCGGCCTCGTGCGGGTGAAGGAGACCGTCAAGGTCCGCATTCCGGCGGGCGTGGAGGATGGTATGCAGCTGTCGCTGCGCGGAGAAGGACACGCTGCGCCGCAGGGCGGCGTGAACGGCGACCTGCTCGTGATCGTGGAGGAGCAGCCGCACGCCCAGCTGAAGCGTGACGGCGCGAACCTTTTCTATACGCGCGTGATCAGCGTCGCGGACGCGATGCTGGGTTGCGAGATCCAGGTTCCTGCCCTGGACGGGCCGCAGCGCCTGAAACTGGAGCCCGGGACGCAGTCCGGCACGGTGGAGCGTCTGCGCGGCAAGGGCCTGCCGTCCGTGAACGGCTACGGTATGAGCAGCCGCGGCGACCTGTACGTGAAGATTCTGGTGTGGATCCCGCGCAAGCTGGGACGCAGCGAGCGGGAGGCTATCGAGAAGATGCGCGACAGCGTCCGTCCGGATCCGAACCGCGACGACCGCGCGCTCTTCGAAAAGGAGAGTCAGTACTTTTAATCGTCATCCCCGGCAGCCAATAAAGTCATCCCCGGCTTGACCGGGGATCTTTTATTTAAAGAACCGGTCGATTTCCCGAATCGTCTCCGGGAGGGCGAAGATGGCCACCCGGTCGTAGGGCTGGATGACCGTGTCGCCCACGGCGATGAAGGCGTCGCTGCCGCGGATGATACCGCCGATGATGGCGTCCCGCGGGAAGTCGATGTCCTTGATGGGGCCGGTGGTGATGGCCGAACCCGGCGCTACGGTGTATTCGATGACTTCCGCGTTGGTGCCGGTCATATAGCGCACGAAGCGCGCCTTGCCCGACAGGGTGAACTTGAAGATGCGCCCCGCGGTGATGAGTTTCTTGTTGATGACGTTGTCCACGCCCATCTCTTCGGCGATGTGGATGTACTCGATGTTCTCCACTTCGGCGATGGTGCGCGGCACGCCGAACTTCTTGGCTACCACGCAGGAGAGGACGTTGCTCTCGTCATTGCCCGTCAGTGCGATGAAGGCGTCGTATTCCTGGATGCCCTCTTCGAAGAGGAAGTCGGAGTTGCGGCCGTCGCCGTGGACGAGTCGCACCGTCTCGGGCAGCTTCTCGGACAGCTGGATGCAGCGCTCCTTGTCGCTCTCCACGAGCTTGACTTTCAGACCGCTGCGAACGAGCGTGCGGGCCAGCATCTCGCCGATGGGGCTGCCGCCCAGGATGAAGACGCTGCCGATGGTGAGGTTGGTCTTGCCGAAGTGGCGGTAGAGGGGCTCCACGCCTTCGCGCGTGGTGATGGTGAAGACGAGGTCGCCGTAGAGGAACTTGGTGTCCAGCTTGGGGATGATGGTGCTCTCGTTGCGGGAGATGGCGATGACGCGGAACTGCTTGAGCTCCTCGGGGGTGGTATCCTTGATGAATTCCTTGAGTTTGAGGTCCAGGATGGGGGAGTCCTCGGTGAGCTTGAAGACGGCGATCTGCAGGCGTCCGCGCGCGAAGTCCATCGTCTCGGCGGTGGAGTTGTGCTTGAGGAAGGCCACGATTTCGTCGGCGGCGCTCTTCTCGGGATAGAACATCAGCTCGATACCCAGTTCCTTGAAAATGAGCCGGTTCTCGGCGCTCAGATAGTCTTCGTCGTTGACGCGGGCGATGACCTTGGCGGCGCCGAGCTGCTTGGCGAGCAGGGCGCCCACGATGTTGATCTCCTGGGCGGCCAGGGGATAAACGGCGATGAGCAGGTCCGCCTTGTCCACGGCGGCGGCGCGGAGGACTTCGATCGACGAAGGGTTTCCGAGGACCGTCTCGACGTCGGCGTACGCCGTCAGAGCGGCGATGCGCTGGGCGTTGTCGTCGATCACCGTGACTTCGTTCGCCTCGGCGCGAAGCATCTTGGCCAGGTGGGAGCCGACCTCACCGGCTCCTTCAATGACTATCTTCATAGCGTCTCAAATAATTAAATACCTTCTCTCCCCGCAAGGCTGCCTGCAGCAGGATACGCACATTCCACAGGCCTTTCGGCATCCCGGGAGCACTGGCGGCCCTTTCCGCTCCCGGCGGGAGTTGGAGCAGCGCGCGGTACTCGCGGTGCGCGTCCCGGACGGCCCGGGCGGACGCTGCCTTTCCCGACAGCAAATATACGACAGCCGCGCAAGAATCCAAAATCTTGCGCGTACAGATGCGCCTGCGGGCACGCAGCGGGCCCAGGGTGGCGGGCAGGTTGTTCTCCAGCAGGAGCAGTCCGTTGCGGTAGTTGAGTTTCAATTTGAAAGGGGAGGACGGGGCCAGCGTGCCGCCGCCCAGGTGCCAGACGCAGCTCTGCGGCACCACGCCCACGCGCCAGCCGGCCAGCCACGCGCGCCAGCACCAGTCGATTTCCTCCATGTGCGCGAAGAAGCGCGGATCCAGACCGCCCAGTTCGCGCCAGCAGCGGGCGCGGACCAGCAGGCAGGCGCCCGTGGCCCAGAGCACGTCCGCGGGGCGGTCGTACTGGCCCGTGTCGGGCTCGGTGCGCTTCAGCACGCGGCCGCGGCAGAAGGGGAAGCCGTAGCGGTCGAGGTATCCGCCGGCGGCGCCGGCATACTCGAAGCGGTCCGTGCGGCGGTAGTCGCCGGCACCGTCAGGCACCAGGGCGTGGAGCTTGGGGCCGCAGGCGGCGTAGTCCGGATGGACGTCCATCCAGTCCACGAGCGGCTCCAGCCACCCCGCCGACACTTCGATATCTGAATTCAGCAGTACCAGGTACTCCGGCGGTTCCTGATCGTTTCCCGACGGTTCGTGAGCTTGTCGAAGGACGTCCGGCGAATCTCCTGTCCCCAGCAATTGCGCGAAAGCGCGGTTGTACCCGCCGGTGAACCCGTAATTCTCCTCCAGCAGGATGGTACGCACCCCGGGGAAGCGCTCTGCGAGCAGCTCCCGGGAACCGTCCGCGCTGGCGTTGTCTGCGACCACGACGTCGGCATCCAGCCCCTGCAGGCTCTCCAGCAGCGGCGGCAAGAAGCGCCCGAGGTACTCCCGGGTGTTCCAGTTCAGGATGACGACGGCGGTGCGCATAGCTTATTTATTTGCAGCCGCAGCCTTCTTTCCCGGAGCCGCAGCCCTCACCTTTGCCTTCACCCTTGCCTTTGCCGCAGCACTCGCCGTCTTCCTTGTGGCAGTCACCACCGTGGCAGCCGCCGCAGCCCTCTTCGGGCGGGAGGTATTCGCCGTGCAGGCCCTCGGTCAGTTCCTTGTCCGTGGCGCTGCGCACGCTCTCCACCTGGCCGGTGAAATGCAGGGTCTTGCCGGCCATCGGGTGGTTGAAGTCCATCTTGACCTTGTCCTCGGTGACCTCGGCCACCGTGCCCTGGACCACCTGGCCGGCCTGGTTCAGCATCGGGATGGTGCGGCCGACGACCAGCAGGTCCTCACGCACCTTACCCTCGATGGCGAAGGCCGTCTTGGGGAGTTCGACGATGTATCTGGGGTCGTGGACGCCGTAACCGTCTTCGGGGCTGAGGACGAAGTCGAAGCCTTCGCCCGGCTCCTTGCCTTCGACGGCCGCCTCGAACTTGGGCAGCAGCATGCCGGTGCCGTGGATGTACTCCAGAGGCTTGCCGGGTGCGGACTGGTCCGCGATCTTTCCTTCTACTTCGAGTTTGTAGCTCACCGCTACCACTTTGTTATTCTCTGCTTTCATATTCTGTTTGTTATTGTTCTTTCTTACTATTTTGCTGTGAGCTGTAAATGTTTATGTATCAATCGTTTGCTGTTTTGTGTTCCCCCTGTTTTGGGGGTACCATATAATTGTAATTTATTGTCTCACAGCAAGTTGCCGCTCATGGTCATCCGCTGAAGTCGACCTTCGCGAAGGCGAGGGTGGGGACGAGTTTGCTCTGGCAGGGGCGCGCGTCGTCGCCGGCGGCGAGCAGGCGCGACCACAGGGTCAGGAAGTTGCCGGTCATCAGCATGCCGCTCACGGGACGCGCGATCTTGCCGTCCTCGAAGAGGTAGCCTTCGATGCCGTAGGAGAAGTCGCCGGTGACGGGGTTGCTGTTGCCGCCGTTGAAGTCGGTGACGAGGATGCCGCTGCCGCAGCGGCGCAGGATGGCGTCGCGGTCCAGGCCGGGCTCGGGCCAGGGGAGGACCTTGGGACGGGTGGCGTCTTCGATGGTCGGGGCCATCTGGAGCTTTCCGGCCATGTAGCTGTTGATGAAGTATTCGCGCACGACGCCGGCTTCGACGATGGGGGCTTCGACGGTGGTGACGCCTTCAGAGTCGAAGTATTTGGAACAGGTCTGGCCGGGGATGCGGGGGACGTCGAGGATGGTGAGGCCTTCGGGGAGGACCTGCCGTCCGAGGCTGTCCATCAGGAAGGAGTTGTTCTGCTGGATGGCGTAGCCGCTGAGGGCGCGGAGCAGGGGGGAGACGAGTTTGGAGGCGCGTTCGCTGTCGATGACGGCGGTGTAGCGGCCGCTGGGCGCGGGCGCGGAGCCGATCTGGCCGACGGCGCAGGCGAGGGCCTGGCGGCCGCACGCCGGAGCGTCCAGCTCCTCGCGCCGCGACGAGGCGTCCCACCAATAACCGCTATACTTCTCGCCCTCGCTCTCGATCGTGATCTCCACCCCATAATCAAACGACGTCTCACTGTGCCTGCAGCACACCCCGTTCGTATCCATCACCACTGAATCATACACCGAATCAGAATACTCACCTTCCTCAGAAATAATTTCATACTTCGCTGCATCGGCAGCAGCCTCGCCAGACCGTAGCCAGCAAGCTGGCTTGTCTTCCAACCCCCTGCACCCCCTATCAGGGGGATCTTGCCTTACCAGGCGGCTCCGTGAGAGGGAGGGGCCCGCTTCCGAAGGAAGTGGGAGGGGTCCGGCGCAGCCGGACGTCTGGAGAGGCTGGCTGCCGTGCAGCGATGCTAAAACAGATGCTTGTAAAGCAATATTCTGCCGATCAGAAGGAGTAAGTTCGCTGCGGGAGGGGTCGACGAGGCCGAGCTCGTTGCCGGTGAGGGCGTCGCGGCAGCAGCGGGCGGGATCGGGCAGGACGCGGAGCGGGTCGGGGGCCACCATGCGGGTGGCCGCCACGGCGCGTGCGATGAAGCCCTCGAGCGAGGTTGCATCCAGCTTGTTGGTCGAATAGCTCCCGAAGCGCCCGTCCACGAAGAGCGCCAGCGACAGCGAGCGGTCGGCGCAATGCGTCACCCGGTCCACCTCGCCGTCCAGCGTCGCCACGAGGTCCTCCTCGCTCAGCGACAACGTCGCGCGCGCATGCTGCGCACCCGCGCTCCGCGCCATCTCCAGCGCCTTCCGGACGAAGTCCAATTCCTTGTCAGTGATCATCTTACTCTCCTCCGACCGTTAAATTTCCAATCAGCACGGAAGGAATGCCGCACGACACGGCGACGCTCTGTTCCTTCCCGCAGGTCCAGGTGCCCTCGTCGATCCGCAGATCGCCCGCGACCGCCTGGATATCGGCCAGGGCCTCCGGCCCGTTGCCGATGATGTTGATGTCCTTGACGGGCATCGTCAGCCGGCCTCCCTCGATCAGGAAGCCGCTCTTGACGAAGAAGGTGAAGTCCCCCTCGCCGATCTTGACCTGTCCGTTCGCGAACTGGTCCACGTAGATGCCCCGCTTCACCGAGGCGATCAGGTCCTCCCGCGTCCCGTCGGGACCACTCTCCATATAGGTGGCGCGCATACGCGGAATGGGGTTGTATCGGAACGATTCCCGGCGGCCGTTGCCTGTGGGGGCGACGCCGTAGAAGCTGGCGCTGATGCGGTCGTGGAGGTAGGAGGTCAGCACGCCATCGGTGACCATATAGGTCTTCTGGCCGGGCACGCCCTCGTCGTCGACGTTGCACGCGCCGCGGCTGGCGGGCACGGTGGCGTCGTCGAGGATGTTGATGCCGGGGCGGCAGATGTGCTGGCCCATGCGGTCGCTGAAGATGGACTGTCCCTTGCGGTTGAAGTCGGCCTCGAAGGCGTGGCCCATGGCTTCGTGGAGCAGGATGCCGGACGCGCCGGCGCCCATGACGACGGGCATGCGTCCGCCCTTGGGGCGCCGCGCCTCGAAGCGGGCGTCCATGCCCTCCACGGCGCGGCTGACGAGGTCTTCGAGGACGTCGTCGTTGATGAATTCGGCGCCCATCCGCAGGCTTCGCGAGACGGTGTTGTTCTCGGTCCGCTTTCCCTGCTGGAAGATGACCTGGACGGAGATGCTGCCGAGCGGGCGGTGGTCGGAGGTCAGCTCGCCGAGGGAATTGTACATCAGGATGTCGCTGACGGAGTACGACAGGATGGCCACGACTTTCAGCACGCGGCTGTCCCGCGCCCGCACCCCCGCCTCGATTCGCTGCAAAAACGGAATAAACCCCGCCGTCTCCGCCTCCTCCCACGCTTTCTTCTCGGGATACAAATCCGCAAACTGCGCTACGTTGCGCGACGGCCAGTCCCTGAAAACGTCCTGCTGCACCGTTGCATTTGATGTAGGCCGTGTGGTGCCCAGGTCGGCAAAACCGTGGCCGCCCGTGGCCTCGTGAACGGGAGGGGCCCAACCGTCAGGTTGGGAGGGATGAGCGCGAAGCGCGAAGTTTTGCAGACCTGGGGCACCACCGGCCGATGCTATAGCTCCGGCAGCTTTAGCGGCATTCAACAGGGAAGGGTAGTCGGTGCTTTCGGCGTAGGCGTAACCGGTCTTCTCGCCCTTGAGGACGCGGATGCCGCACCCGTAATCCACGTGATAACCCCCGGACCCGACGACCCCGTCCCGCAACAGCAGGTCGTGGTACGACGTGTCCTCGAAATACAGATCACACCAGTCGCCGCCCGCCCGCAGCCCCTCGGCCACCAGCGAACGCAACTGCTCCTGCGTCACGCCAAAACGATCACACGGACTCATCTTCAGGATGCGCTATACTCCAAATCAGGTGATACTTCTCGTTGTCTTTGATATAGGTCACGCCGTCGGCCCCCTCCGCCACCACCGAGAACGGCGGCTTCGAATTGTCCGCCAGCACCCAGCGGTCCATCACCGGGATGTAGGTGTCGAAGAGGTACTGCAAGCCCATCACATAGCGGCGCCGCACCACGGAGTCCGAGATATTGTGCCCGCCCGAGCTCACCCGGTCCCGCACCCGCTCGATCGCCAGCTCCGGCGAATTCAGCCAGAAATACAGGATCGTGGTCTCGTAGCCCAGCTTCTTCGCCTGCAGCACGATCTGCAGCAGCGAGCGCGTGGCGAGCGTGGTCTCCACCGCGAAATCCGCCCGCCGGTCCAGCAGGTAGTTGATTTTCATCAACATGTACCGGCTGGCCGTGACGGATGCGGCGCCCGGGTCGAAGGGCGAGAGACTCTTCGCGAATTCGTCCGAGTTCACGAACTCCCGGCAATTCAGCAGATCCGGCAAGAGGGTGTATGACGCCGTGGTCTTGCCGGATCCGTTGCAGCCCGATATGATGTAGAGCTTGGGCAAATCCTATTTCTCAGGAATATTCTCCAGGACTGCCTTCAGCAGATCCCAGCTCCGCTGGACGGCGGGGATGAAGACGCGCTCGTCCGGGGAATGGGGATACATGACGGTGGGGCCGATGGAGACCATCTCCCAGTTGGGATACTTGTCGCCGAGCAGCGCGCACTCCAGGCCGCCGTGGGTGGCCATCACGTTCATCGGCTTGCCGTACAGCTTCACGTGCATGTCGTTGATCAGCTTGTTGATCGGCGTGTCCGGCTTGGGCACCCAGCCCGGGTAGCCGCCGAAGAACTTGACCTTAGCGCCCGCGAACTCGAAGATGTAGCGCACGCGGTCGGCGAGCTCCTGCTTGGACTCGTTGATGGCGCTGCGCAGCAGGGAGTTGATCGTGAGGTGGCCGCGCTGGCAGCGGACGACCGCCAGGTTGATGGAGGTCTCGGTCAGGCCCGGCATCGACTGGCTCATGCGGATGACGTTGGACGGGCAGGCCAGGATGGCCTTGCAGGCGTTCAGCATCACGGCGTCCTCGATGAAGCGGACGGGTTTGGTGGTCTTGGCGACGAAGCACTGCATGCCCGGGTCGCTCTCCTTGTAGCGGAGCTTGAGCGTCTTGAAGATGGTGTTGACACGCCGCAGGGCCGCCGTCACGTTCTCGGCCGGGATGGCCACGACGGCCTCGGCTTCGAACGGAATGGCATTGCGCAGGCTGCCGCCGCTGAGGTCGGCGACCTTGGCGCCGTAGCGCTCGATGAGCGGGATGAGGGCGCGGACCAGCACCTTGTTGGCGTTGGCGCGGTAGAGGGAGATGTCCATGCCGGAGTGGCCGCCGGACAGACCCTTGACGTTGATCTTGAAGCCCTTGTAGCCGCGTGGGGTGGGGAAGCTCTTGTACTTGAAGTCCGCCTGGGCGTCCAGGCCGCCGGCGCAGCCGATGCAGAGCTCCAGCTCGTCTTCGGAGTCGAGGTTGAGGAGGATGTCGCCCTTCAGGAGGCCCGGCTTGAGCGCCTCGGCGCCCGTCATGCCCGTCTCCTCGTCGTAGGTCACCAGGACCTCGATGGGGCCGTGCTTGACGCTCTTGTCCTCGGCGACGGACATCGCCATGGCGACGCCCATACCGTTGTCGGCGCCGAGCGTGGTGCCCACGGCGGTGACCCATTCCCCGTCGATGACGGTCTGGATCGGGTCCTTGAGGAAGTCGTGCACGGTGTCCGCGGTCTTCTGCGGGACCATGTCCATGTGGCCCTGAAGGACCACGCCCTTGCGGTTCTCGAAACCCGGGGTGGCGGGGATGCGCATGATGACGTTGCCGGTCTCGTCGGCGAAAGCCTCGACTTTGTGCTCCTTGGCCCAGTCGAGCAGATGCTTGCGCACCACCTCCTCATGCTTGGAGGGACGCGGGCAGCGGGTTAATCCATAGAAATTGTTCCAGACAACTGCTGGCTGAAGATCTTTGATGGTCATAGCTTCTTGTGTATAAATAAGTTAAATTCTTGCAAAACGTTGATGTGTCCAGAGATAGTTCTCCGGCTGCTGCCGGATTTCCGCCTCCAGGAGGCGGTAGTACTGCTGCATGATCTGCGCCACGTCCATCTTCGAGGCGTCCTCGCAGATGGTCTCGTAGCGCGTCACATAGTGGCCGCGCCCCTCGCGCCGCATCGACAGGTAGGCGACCGCCATCCCGAACTTGCGCGCGAGCGCGGCAGCCCCCGTCATCGTCTGCACCTGCTGCCCGAAGAACTCGACGTCCATATTGGCCGGCGAGGCGAAGTAGGGGCGCTGGTCGGTGTTGACGTTGTAGATCATTTTCTCGTCGCGGTGCGAATAGGCGTAGCGGATCAGGTCCTTGCTCTCGATGTAGCCCGGGAAGTGCTTGCGGTCCTTGAGCGGCGCGAAGCGGTTGTCGCGCAGGACGGCGTCCCAGGCGCGGCTGGACATCTCGCGGTACACCACGCAGAAGTTCTGCTCGGTGAAGGGGAGCGGAATGTCGGTATAGTTGTAGGACTCGACGCCGCCGTACAGCTCCCAGTTGCCGCAGTGGCTGTACATCACGACCAGGCTGGGCGCCTGCTCGAAGAGTTTCGCGGGCACTTCGGGGTTCTCGATTTCCACCAGGCGCTGGCGGCGCAGGCGCTTGGCGCTGCGGCATCCGCCGAACCAGACGGCCTCGGCGATCAGCTCGCCGAAATGCCGGTAGAAGGCCTTGCGGATGGGCTTCAGGTCCCAGACGTTCTTCTCGGGGAAGGCCTTGGTGAGGTTGGACATCACCACGTCGCGGCGGTAGCGCACGACGCTCTCCGCCAGCCAGGACAGGAAGCGCCCCAGCGCGTAGTGCACGCGCAGCGGCAGCAGCCCCAGCAGGCGGAGCAGCCCCTTCAGCAAGCAGGCCCCGATCTTGTGCATGGATTATTCGGCCGTGGCGGCCTCCAGTTTCTTGAGGAAGGAGAACATCACGAGGCCGGAGATGATGCAGAGCGCCATGAGGACGGTCCAGTTGACCCACAGCGGTACGTTGTCCCAGAGCATCGAAGGGATGGAGCTGAGGTAGTTGCCGATGGCGGTGGCGGCGAACCAGCAGCCCATCATCAGGCCCTTGTACTTCGGCGGGGCGACCTTCGAAACGAAGGAGATGCCCATCGGGCTGAGGAGCAGCTCGGCGAAGGTGAGGACGAGGTAGGTGCTGATCAGGTAGGTCGGGACCACCGGGTCGGGGGACACGCCGCCGACGGCCTTCAGGGCGGACGGGGCGGGCTGGCCGCTGGAGGCGGCGAGCATGATGAGGTAGCCGAGCGCGGCCACGAACATGCCGAGGCCGATCTTCTTCGGCGCGGAAGGTTCCTTACCCTTCTTGGCGAGGGCGCCGAACAGGGCCATGGAGACCGGGGTCAGGGCGACCACGAAGAACGGGTTGAACTGCTGGAACTGCTGCGGGAGGATATGCAGGACGGAGTCCATGCCGGAGTAGAGTGCATACGCGCCGCCCCAGAGGAGCAGGGTGACGACGCCGCAGATGGCCTTGCTCCTGGCGCTGTCGGACTGGAAGATGCCGAAGAGGGTGTAGACCGACACGGCGATCAGGAACAGCGGCCAGATGTTGAAGCCGATGCGGAGCGGGCCGCTCACGCTGTCCTGGGTGTAGTCACGCGCGAAGTAGGTGAGCGAGGAGCCGTTCTGGTGGAACGCCATCCAGAAGAAGATGACGACGGCGAACACGAAGCAGAGGGCCACGATGCGGTCCCTGGTCTGCTTCGGAGAGAGCTCGACGACGTTTTCGTTGGTCGCGGCGGCCTGTTTGGCGTTCACGTCGGTGTGCTTGAACCAGGAACGGAAGCCGAAGTAGATGGCCATGGAGAAGATCAGCGACACGCAGGCCACGGCGAAGCCGAGGTTGTAGGCGGTCGAGAGCTGGTTGATGTAGTACTGGCTGAAGTCGCTCAGGCTCATGGCGGCGACGTCGGAGCCGGGCATCATGGCCTGGAGGCTCTGGAGCGCGCCGGGATCCTGCAGCGTGCCGTCCAGGCACTGGTGGGCCAGGGCAGGGATGTCGGCCTTGTAGAGGAGGCCGGACTTGGCCAGGTGGCTGTTGGTCAGGGCCGTGGCGGCGGTGGGGGCGAACATGGCGCCCACGTTGATGGCCATGTAGAAGAGGCTGAAGCCGGAGTCGCGCTTGGCGCTGTATTTCGGGTCGTCATAGAGGTTGCCGGTCATGACCTGAAGGTTGCCCTTGAAGAGGCCGGTGCCCACGGCGATGAGGAGCAGGGCGCCGATCATCATGGCGAGGGCGAGGCCGCGGTTCGAGAAGGCGTCGGTCGGGATGGCCAGCAGGAGGTAGCCGGCGAACATCACCGTGACGCCGGTCACGACGCACTTGCCGAAACCGATCTTGTCGGCCAGCCATCCGCCGAGGACGGGCATGAAATAGACGGCTGCCAGGAAAATGGCGTAGAACTGGCCCGCTGCGGCGGCGGTGAAGCCGAACTTCGCCTGCAGGAACAGGAGGAAGATGGCCAGCATGGTGTAGTAACCGAAGCGCTCGCCGGTGTTGGCGAGGGCCAGGGCGTAAAGACCTTTGGGTTGTCCTTTGAACATATTGGGTTGTTTTGTGTTTTAGTCGTATCCACAAATATACAAAAAAAAGACCGTCCTGCAAACGGGATCGGTCTTTTTGGGGATTGCCGGTCAGGCCGGCAATGACGTTATCTTGTCATGCCCGACGCGATCGGGCATCTACTTCCGGAACAGCCCCCAACCGCGCTTCTTCTCGCGGGCCGTGTGCGCCTCGGCGCGCTGGTTGTTGATGAGCCGGTAGATCTCCGTCCACTCGGGCAGGCCGCCGAGGTTGTGGTCGTCGATGTAGACGTCCGCGATGACCTTGGCGGTCTGGCGGGTGAAGAGGGCGTCCGCCGGCTGGTTGCTGTTGACGGCGTAGAAGTCCAGGCCGCGCTCGTGGCAGAAGGCCACGGCGGCGTCCAGTTCTTCGCCCTCCCGGGATGTGAAGAGAATGATGCGGTTGCCTTCCTGCTGCAGCGTGCGCAGCGTCTGGATGGCAAAGGGCCTCTCCTTGCCGATGGCGGGATACTTGTACTCGACGATGGTGCCGTCGAAGTCTACGGCGATGGTCATGACTGCTTGTTACCGAACAGGTTCTTGAACCAGCCGGCCAGGCCGCCCTTCTTCTCCTCCTCCTGGCCGTAGTAGCCGTAACCGCTGCCGTAGCCGTAACCATAGCCGTAGCCGTAGGAGCCGAAGCCGTAGCCGTGGCGCTTCTTGACCTGCGGGCCGTTGAAGACGATGGCCATATTGTGCAGGTGGCGCTTCTCGTTAAGCTCGTCGAGCTGCGGGAGGATGCGGCGGTCGAGCTGGCCGCTGCGCAGGATGAAGAGGTTGGTGTCCACGACGCGGTTCATCACCAGCGGGTCGGCCAGCATCTGGATGGGCACGCCGTCCATCAGGATGTAGTCGTAGCGCTTGCGCAGCTGCTCGATCAGTTCCTCGAGACGCGGGCGGCCCAGCAACTCGGTCGGGTTGGGCGGCGTAGGGCCGGCGGGGATGAAGTCGATGCCCGGATGGGCGTCCTTGTGCAGGATGTCCTCCAGTGTGATGTCCTTGTCATAGAGGAAGTTGGACAGGCCCGTCGTCTTGTGCTTGAGGTTGAAGTCGCCGGAGATGGAGCGCTTGCGCAGGTCGGTGTCGACCAGCACCACCTTCTTCTGGGCGTCGGCGAGGCAGGCGGCCATGTTGGCCGTCACGAAGGTCTTGCCGGACGAGGAGGAGTAGGAGGTGGTGGCGATGACCATCGGCAGCTTGATGTCCGGATCGAGGTAGGCGATGTTGGTGCACATCATACGCATGGCCTCGGTGAAGACGCTATGCGAATTGGGATCGTACACGAACGGGGACGGATCCTTCACGCCGTGCTTGTGCTTGCCGGCCTTGAAGATGATCTCGCGCAGGTTCCGGTTGAGCGGAATCTCCGCCAGGAACGGCACGTCGATGTTCTCTTCGATCTCCTTGCGCGTGCGGATCTTGGTGTCCAGGAAGAGGCGGGCGATCAGGATGACGGCCGGGATGAGGAGGCCGATCAGGATGGCCAGCATCATGATTTTCATGCGCTGGGGCGCCACGGGCGTGTAGTTGGCCCAGGCCGGGTCGATGACGCGGAGGTTGTCGTCCGCCATGGCCTGCGAGAGGGCGTTCTCCTCGCGTTTGTTCAGGAGGAACAGGTAGAGATCCTGCTTGATGGACTGCTGACGCTGCAACTCGAGCATCTGCCGCTCCTTGGTGGGCATGGTGGAGAACTTCTGGACAGCGTTGCGCTCCCGCTCTGAGAGGTCGCGTTTCTGGATCTCCAGGCTCGTCTGCAGGTTCTGGATCAGGCCCAGGAGGTTGTGGCGCAGGTTGCCGAGCGTAGCCTCCGTCTGCTTGACGGCCGGACTCTCGGTGCTGCTGGCGGCCACCAGTTTCTCGCGCCGCAGGATCTGCTCGTTGTACTGGCCGATGACATCGTCCACATTGGAATCGTTGAGGCCCATGTTGGCCGGAATCATCTGATAGGTCTCGGTGGCTTGAATAACATAGTCCTTGAGGTAGTTGGACAGGGCCAGGCGGGTCTCCACGTCCACCAGTTCCTTGCCATAGCCGCGGCTGTCTCCGAGGTACATGGACGCCGCTTCTCCGACGCTCATCAGCTGGTTATCGCTCTTGAAGCCGGCGATGCCACCTTCCACACCGCCGAGTTCCCGCTCGATGATCTGCAGGCGCTCGTTGATGAAGCGCTCGGTATTGACGGCTACGCGGTTTTTCTCCCGGATGGAGGCCTCGTTATACTTGATCACCAGCATATTGATGATATCGGCCGCACGCTGGGCGTTGTAGTCCTTCTCCGTCAGCCAGAGAACATTCTTCTCATTGGCGATGCTCAGTCGGGAGATGAACCCGTTGGCTGCCCAGGTGATGGGAATTTTCTGGATTTCGACTTGCTGTCCGTAACTCTCCGGGCCGTAGCGGCCGGTGGGCAGGAAGGCGACCCGGCCGGTGCCCAGGGCGATGGTGTCCCCCAGGGCGACGGTCTGGGAACCGGCGTCGGTGTGCAGGCGGATGTGACCTGCGTCCAACGGCATCACGGTGATGTTGAAGGTGCCGGGATCGTCGTGCTCCCGGTCGAAGACCATGCGCACCGGCGACAGGGAGGTGTACAGCTCCACGTTGCGGAACTTGATGTGGTCCACGTAGTTGACATCGGCGTCCAGGGCCTTGACCACCTCGGACATGATGGTCATGGAGCGGAGCTGGAGCTCCTCGTTGGACATGGAGACCTTGTTGATCATCTGGTCGTAGGTGTCCAGCCGGGCGGTGCGGATGTCTTCGCCGGCGTTCTTGATGATGGCCGTGACGCCGCTGCTGTAGATGTAAGGCATCCGGGCGTAGCGGTAGTACGCTACCCCGAGGCAAATGAGCACGCAAAGCAGGAACCAGGGCCAGTTGCCGACCAGGTAGTAGACCAGGTCCACGAGGTTGACCTGCTCGTTGCGGGTTACTTTTCGAACTTGACTTTTCATAGGGCTAACGGGCTGACCAAAGTAACATGTAGGCGATGGCGGAGACGGCCGAGATGGTCGGGCTCAGGATCTTGAGGAAGAGGTCGCCGCCGTTGGAGAGTTTCAAACCACGGGGTTTGACATAGACGATATCGTTCTGCTGGAGGTAGAACACGGGGGAGTTGTAGATGTCCTTGCTCTGGAAATCCACCCGGTAGGCCTCGCGCTTGCCGTCCACGGTGCGGATAACCATCACGTCGGGGAGCTTGGCGGTTTCCAGATCATTAGATAACTGTGCCATAACCTGCAGGAGGTTCATGCTGTTGCCTTCGACCGGGATGACCATCTGGCCCAGTTCACCCAGCACCGTCACGGTGAAGTTTTCCAGCTCCGCCTTGACCACCGGGTCCTTGATGTAGCCGCGCTGCGCGATCTCGTCCGCAATCATCTTCTGCACCTCGTTGAGGGTCTTGCCTTCCACATGGAGCGTCCCAAGGATTGGGAACTCGATGTCGCCCCGGGCGTCCACGCCGTAGGTGGCGGAGAGCAGGGAACTGGCATCACCCTCGATCTGCACGCCTGCGGTGTTGAAGGGGGCGGCGAGCTCCAGCTGCTCGCTGAAGACCTGGATGCTGATCCGGTCGTCCATCTTCAGCCGCAGCTCCGGAGCGGGGATGGCCTCTTCGGGGATGTTGTAGTCCAGATCCCGCAAGAGTCCGGTCTTGGCGGGCGTGGAGCAGGATGCCAGCAGCACTCCGGCTGCCAGGATCCAAATACTAATCTTTGTTTTCATATACGTTGATTATTTTGTCTATCATCTGACGGGAGGTGAAGAGCTCTTCGTAGCGCTCCATGGCTCCGGTGGCAAATTTCTGGTAAGTTTCTTCGTTGTCGCAGATGCGCTTGATGGCGAAGGCGAGGTTCTTGGGATCGTCCGGCGGGACGTTGAGGCCTGAAGTGCCGTCCTTGTTGACCCAGGACACGCCCGAATGCGGGATGCGCGTGGCCACGACGGGCTTGCCGCAGGACATGGCTTCGATCTGCACGATGCCGAAGGCCTCGGTCTTCTGGTTGGAACTCATCACATAAACATCGCAGGCACCGAACAGCGCCGGCAGGTCGGGTACGGGGATGAAGCCGAGCATCTGTACGCGGTCCTGGACGCCGAGCGTGACGATCTGTTGCTTCAGTTCGTCCATCAGCGGCCCCATGCCGCCGATCAGGACGAGGTATTCCGGATCCAGGCGCTGGGCAGCTTCGATCAGGGTGCCGAATCCCTTGTAGGGAACGAGCCGCCCCAGGGCGAAGACGATCTTGCGACCGGGGTAACGGGCGCGGACCTCCTCCGCGTCCCAGGGGGTGTAGATGACCGGCTGGATGCCGATGGGCACGTAGGTGGCCTTCTCCTGGACCCTGGTCAGGTAGGGGGATTCGCGGATATAGACCGGCGTGGTTCCGATGATGCGTTCTGCGCGGCGGATGAGCCAGTTCTGGAGGGGCTTGTAGAATGCAAGCAGGAATTTCTGCCGCAGGATGTCGCTGTGCCAGTGCAGGAAGACGCGTCCCTGGTAGCCGCTGAAGCGCAGGGCCACCGCCGCCATCGGGTCGGGATGGTGGATGTGGATGATGTCGTACTCCTTTGCGTGATTGCGCAACCATACGATCATCGCGGGAGAGAGCATCGTGCCGGCCTTCTTGGTGATGGCGCGGACGCCGATGACGCGTCCGTAGGGACCGAGGCTGAGTTCCATGGCCTCCTTCGTCTCCACGATCAGGGACTGGTGCTCCTCGTCCACTCCGTCTTTCGGCAGGACGGCGCAGAGCATGTCGCAGGAAATACCCCGCTCGGCGAGACCGAGCGTGAGGTCCCACATCACTTTCTCCACGCCACCCCGGATGGGGTAGAATTTACCGACCTGTAAGATTCTCATACAGACGAATATAGTCCTGGTAGCGCTCCTGCTTGCTGAAATGCTTCAGGGCGAAGGTCCGGCAGCGTCCGGCGACGGCCTGCCGGTCCAGGGCCGCCAGGTCCCGTACGCGGGCGAGCAGCCCGTCCACGTCGCCCTGCTCCACCACGAAGCCCGTCCCTTCGGAGACGGCTTCTACGCTGCCGCCGGTGCGGTAGGTGACCACCGGCGTGCCGCAGGCGATGGCTTCGAGGTTCACGGTGGGATAATTGTCCTGCCAGGTGGGGTTGACGAAGGCGGTGGCCGTCGCGTAAAGTGCCGCCAACTTGGCGACGTTCTCCGTGCGCTCGACCAGCTGGACATTTGCCGGGAAAGCGGCGCGCTGCGCCTCGCTCATG
>JAGCYX010000103.1 GCA_017960585.1 Bacteroidales bacterium | reverse complement strand
TGCCGACGCCGCAGCCCATCAGGGCCATGCCGCTGTTCTTCATCATCGTCTCCACGTCCTTGAAGTCCACGTTGATGTAGCCCGGCTTCTTGATGATCTCCACGATGCCGCGCACGGCCGTGGCAAGCACCTCGTCGGCCTGCGGGAAGGCGTCCTGGATGAGCTGGTTGCCGTAGTATTCGTGCAGTTTCTCGTTGTTGATCATCAGCAGGCTGTCCACGTTCTTCTCGAGCTCGTGGATGCCGTCGATGGCGCGGGAGAGCGCCTCGTTGCCCTCGTTGAGGAAGGGGAGCGTGACCACGGCCACGGTCAGGATGCCCTTGTCCTTGGCCATCTTGGCGATGACGGGCGCTGCGCCGGTGCCGGTGCCGCCGCCCATGCCGGCGGTGATGAAGAGCATCTTGGTGTGGGTGTCCAGGACGATCTTCTCGATCTGGTCCTGGCTCTCGAGCGCGGCGTTGCGTCCGTTGATCGGGTTGGTGCCGGCGCCGAGGCCCCGGCCCATCTGGATCTTGACGGGGACGGGACTGCCCTTGAGGGCCTGTGCATCGGTGTTGCAGACCACGAAGCTGCACCCCTTGATGCCCTGGGTGAACATGTAGTTGACGGCGTTGCAGCCGCCTCCTCCCACGCCGAGGACCTTGATGATTTCATCGGAGGTCGCCCAGTTCTCGGGGATGATGGTGTCGATCATGTTGTCGTCTATCATGGTTGTATCCTTTTTTATTTCATTTCATCGAACAGGCCGCCCATCGTGCTGTCGAAGGCGCCTTCGGCCGCCTCGCCGACCTTCTTGGTCTGCTTGCGGATCCAGGTGACGAATTTGCCCGGCGTCTTTTCCGGCTTCTTGGGTCCCTGCTTGGGGTGGAGCACCTCGGAATCGTAGGCCGGGAAGAGCGTTTCCGCGACGGGCTGGGCTGCATCTGCCGCCTGGGTGTCAGGGGCCTCCGGCGCTGCCGGAACGGGACGGTGCGCCTCCTCGATGCAGTTGAGCCGGGGATCGCGCTTGGCTTCGAGGATCATGCCGATGGAAGCCACGGCGCCGGTCTCGCCGGTGCCGGAGCAGCCGATGGCGCTGAAGGCCTGGGTGCGCGGATAGCCGATGCGGACGGTGTAGCCGGACATCTCCTTGAGGAGGTTGGCGATGTTGACCAGGTTGGCGCCGCCGCCGGTCAGCACCACGCCGTTGCGGAGCTTGTCGGCGTAGCCGCTGTCCTGGATCTGCCAGAGCACGGCCTCGATGATCTCGCGGGCGCGGCAGGTAATGACCTCGGAGAGGTACTTGACGGGGAGCTGCTCGTAGGAGCCGTTCTCCTCGTCGTTGATCTGGATGATCTTCTCGCTGAGCGACTGCAGCTTGTCCGGCATGCAGGCGCCGAAGGCGAGCTTTATGTTCTCGGCGAGCTGCTCGTTGAAGCCGCACTCGTACTTGATGTCGGTGGTGATGCAGCGCCCGCCGAAGGGGATGGCGGAGTAGTGGCGGAGGATCTTGCCGCGGTAGATGGTCAGCGAGGTCACGCCTGCGCCGATCTCCACGAGGGCCACGCCGTTCTCCTTCTCGCCTTCGGAGAGGACGGCGCGGGCCACGGTGTTCGGGAGGAACATCTTGCGGGCCGGCGCCACGCCCACCTCGTTGAGCATGATGTCGATGTTGCTCACCGCTTTCTGGGCGCCCACGAAGACCTTGAAGTTGCCCTCGATGGCGTCGGCGGTCACGCCCACGACGTCGTGCTCGCTGGCGCAGACCAGCTCCTCGTCGGCCGAGAAGGACTGCGCCACGGCGCCGTAGATCTCCTCCTTGGCCTCGTCGGCGATGGGGTAGGAGTCGATGGCGATGCTCTTGAGCGTGTTGATCTCGTCGCGGGTGATGCAAGACGCAGGATCGCTGCGCTCCATACGCGCGCTGGCGATTTCCTGCCGGACATCGTAGCGCGGAAGGCCCACGACCACCTGGAGGATCTTGATGTTCAGTTCTTCTTCCGCCTCGCTGATGGCGGCGCGTAGAGGTACGGCTGCGCGCTTCGGATTGAAGACGTAGCTGTTGCGGATACCGTCGGACGGGGTCTCCTTGTAGTAGATGACCTGGATGTCATCTCCCTCGATCTTGGCCACGCTCAAAGCAATCTTGGAGGAACCAAGGTCGGCTGCTGCTATGTATCTTTCTGCCTGCATATGATTTGTTGATTGTATTTTACATTAACGGTCCTGTAATATCCTTCCGGCTTGGAAGGGGCGATGACGCCGATGTAGCGGTCGATCCGCTGGAATTTGTCGGGAAGGAGCTCCGGCTGGCCCACGATGAACTCCTCGTCGCGGCCCGTCAGGGTCAGGAGCAGTTCGCCGCCGCGCCGCACGCGGATGTGCTCGATGCGGTGCTGCCAGCCCCGTGCGGAGTTGATGTAGTCGTTCATGGCCAGGATGCCGGCGATCCAGGCGCGCTCGCGCTCGTCGCGCGCTTCGCCCTTGTAGCCCGCCGGGACGTCCACGGGGATGGCGCCCTCGACCACGGGCACGGGGGCGGTGTAGGACGGGTGCAGCGGGAAGATGTAGCCGCGGTCGTCCACGTAGAAGCCGTGGGCACCGTTCTGGAAGCGCAGTACGGGGGCGCGTTGGGTGATGTCCACGTGCAGCACGCCGTCGTCGGTGGTCCAGGCCTCGGCGCGCTTGACGGCGCTGCGGTTCTCGAGCATGTCCTCGATGCGGGCGAGCCCCACGCTGTCCAGACGTTCGCCGACGTAGGGGCCGTAGTTTTCGTCGAGATACTCCCGGATGTCCTGCTCGCTGACGAACTGCAGGCTGTCGGTGAAGTTCACCTCCAGCCGTCCGCAGACGAGCCGGGCCGTCTCCTGCCGCACGTTGCGGTACAGGAAGGCCATCCCGACGCACAGGGCGGCGATCAGGATACCGGCGAGGGAGTATTTGACAACGGCTTTCATGGGACTACAGGCGTTTGCGGAGCAATTCGGTGATGGGTTCGATGAAACGGTCGATGTTGCCGGCGCCCAGGGTCACGAGCACGTCGATCGGCTCCTGCTCCAGCAGGGGCATCAGCTCGTCGCGCGTGATGAGCACCTTCTCGGGGGCGGTGACGTCGCGGAAGATGATCTCGGACGTCACGCCCGGGATGGGCTCCTCGCGGGCGGGGTAGATGTCCAGGAGGATGAGCTTGTCCAGGCCGCTCAGGGCGTGGGCGAACTCGGGCGCGAAGTCGCGCGTGCGGGTGTATAGGTGCGGCTGGAAGATGCCGGTGATCCGGCGGCCCGGGAAGATCTGCCGGATGGAGGAAATCGCGCTCTCCAGCTCGGCCGGGTGGTGCGCGTAGTCGTCGATATAGGTGAGCGCCGGGGTGTTCAGGTGCACGTCCAGGCGGCGCTGCGCGCCCTCGAAGGTGCCGATGGCCTGGCGGACCTTCTGCGCGTCGAGCCCGTAGCAGAGGCAGATGGCCGCGGCGGCGATGCTGTTCTCCACGTTCACCCAGCCCAGGGCGCCCACGCGGATGTCGTTGAGCACGCCGCCGGGGTAGACGAGGTCGAAGGTGTAGTGGCCCGTGGCGTCCAGGCGCAGGTTGCTGCTGTGGAAGTCGGCGCGGGGCTCGTCGAAGTGGTAGGTGAAGATCTTGGCGGAGACGTCCTCGGGCCGGATGGGCAGGCCGTACTTGAGGATGATCGTCTCGCTGACCTGCGACGCGAAGATGCGGAAGGACTCGTGCACGTGGGCGAGGTCGCCGTAGATGTCGAGGTGGTCGGCGTCCATCGCCGTGATGGCGGCGATCGCCGGGTGCAGCTGGTGGAAGGACCGGTCGAACTCGTCGGCCTCGGCCACCACGGTCGGGGTGTGGCTGACCAGCAGGTTGGTGCCGTAGTTCTTGGAGATGCCGCCGAGGAAGGCGGAGCATCCCGAGCCGCTCTCCGTGAGGATGTGGGCCACGAGGGTGGAGGTGGTCGTCTTGCCGTGCGTGCCGGCGACGGCGAGGCAGCGCTGTCCGGCGGTGATCTCGCCCAGCATCTGCGAGCGCTTGATCACGCGGTAGCCGTGCTCGCGGGCATAGACGAGCTCGCCCAGCTCAGCCGGGATGGCCGGCGTGTAGACCACGAGGGTGTCTTCCACCTCGCGCGGGATGCGGTCCGGCTCGTCTTCATAATGCACGGCGATGCCCTCGGCCTCCAGCGCGTGCGTGAGGTCGGAGGGCGTGCGGTCGTAGCCGGTCACGTTGCAGCCCTTGAAATGATAGTAGCGGGCGATGGCGCTCATGCCGATGCCGCCGATCCCGATGAAATATACGTTCTTGTAGGTCATACCAATTTATACACTTCGTCAACGATGGTCTGGGCCGCGTCGAGGCGCGCGAGCGGTGCTACGTTGGCCTCGATCTGCCGGATGCGCTCCGGGTCGCGGAGCAGGTCCAGCGCCGTGGGGAGGAGTTTCTCCGCCGCCTCGGCGTCGCGCACGATCAGCGCCGCGTCCTTGCGGACGAGCGCCATCGCGTTGTGGGTCTGGTGGTCCTCCGCCACGTTGGGCGAGGGGACGAAAACGGCCGCCTTGTGCGCCGCGCAGATTTCGGACACCGAGGATGCGCCGGCGCGGCTGATCAGCACGTCCGCGCAGGCGTAGGCGAGGTCCATGCGGCCGATGAAGTCGGTGTAGTGGACCTGCGGCAGTTCGCGTCCGGCCATGAACTCGTCGATACCCTTCTTGTAATAGCGGCCGCACTGCCACAGCACCTCCACGTCCTCGCCGCCGGGGCAGCCGGCTTCGATCCAGGCGCGCATGGCGCGGTTCAGCGTGCCGGCGCCGAGGCTGCCGCCCACGATGAAGAGGTGGCGCCTGGCCGGGTCGAGCCCGTAGAACTTGAGGCCCTCGGCGCGGTCTTCGGCCGAATAGGCGTGGATCTCCGGGCGGATGGGGTTGCCGCTGAAGACGATCTTCTCGGCCGGGAAGAACTTCTCCATGCCGTCGTAGGCCACGCAGATGCACTGCACGCGGCGTCCCAGGATCTTGTTGGTCAGCCCTGCGAAGCCGTTCTGCTCCTGGATCAGGGCGGGAATCTTCTTGCGCGTGGCCTGCCAGAGCAGGGGAGCGCTGGCGTAACCGCCCACGCCCACCGCCACGTCGGGCTTGAACTCGTCGATGATGCGGCCGGCCCGGCGCAGGCTCTGCGCCACCTTGACGGGCACCTGGACGTTGTTCTTGAGGTTCTCCCAGTCGATCTTGCGCTGCAGGCCGGCCATCGGCAGGCCCACGATCTCGTAGCCCGCCGCCGGGACCTTCTCCATCTCCATCTTGCCTTCGGCGCCGACGAAGAGGATTTCCGTGTCGGGATTCGCTTCCTTGAGCTTCCCCGCGATGGAGATCGCCGGGAAGATGTGGCCGCCGGTGCCGCCGCCACTGATGATCACGCGCAATTTCTTATAGGTCATAGTTCTCGTCGTTTATGTCGGAGTTCAACTGTCCGGAATCATAGGCGTCCAGGTCGTCGAGCCGCTCCTGGACCGTGGCCGCTGCTTCGTGCATCTCCACGAGCGGCGCCGCCATGCGGGTCTCCCTGTCGATGCGCTGCGTGGCGATGCGGCTGAAGGACAGGATGATGCCGAAGGCGATGCTGAAGCAGAGGAAGGCGCTGTTGCCGTGGCTGATGAGCGGCAGGGTCTGGCCGGTCATCGGGCCGATGTCCGCGTTCACGAACATATGCAGGAAGGCCTGGCCCGTGATGAGCAGGCACAGTCCGGCCACGGTCAGCTTGGCGTAGTGGTCGGTGCCGCAGTTGCGCACGATGATGGAACCGCGCGCGAGCAGCGACACGTAGAGGAAGATCACGAAGATGCCGCCCAGCAGGCCGTACTCTTCGATGATGAAGCTGTACATGAAGTCCTCGGACATATCCGGGACCACGTAGCGCTGGGTGCTCTGGCCGGGGCCCTTGCCGATCAGACCGCCCTGCTTGACGGCGATCTTGGCGCTGTAGGGCTGGCGGATGGCGTCGATGGCTTCCTGGTAGGGGATGCTGCCCTTGGGGTTGTCGATGACCTGCTGCTCCCAGTGGTCTTCTTCG
This sequence comes from Bacteroidales bacterium, assembly GCA_017960585.1. Lineage (GTDB taxonomy): Bacteria > Bacteroidota > Bacteroidia > Bacteroidales > UBA932 > Cryptobacteroides. Next base: position 12,435 of record JAGCYX010000103.1, on the reverse strand, counting down.
AACACGCGGGCGATGCCGGTGCCGATGCGGCTGAACATCTTGTGGTTGCTGATGCTGTACAGGCCGAAGATGATGCCGAGGATGAGCATGGCCGCCAGGGCGAGCAGGGTCATGTCGCGCAGGTTGCCGCCGCCCAGCAGAATCACCACGAACATCAGCAGGCCGATGATGAGGGCGCTGGAGTTGGAGCCCGGGATGATCATCGCGAAGATGACCAGGAAAGGCGCGTAGAGGTAGATGACCTTCTTCCAGATCTCCTTTTCCGGACCGCGGAGCTCGCCCCGCTTGAGGGCGTCCATCGCCCAGGCGAGGTAGAGGACCATCGCCACCTTGACCACCTCGAAGACGTGGACCTGGAAGCCGGCGATGGACAGGATACGGTAGGCGTTGTTGATGTTGAGCGCCTTGAGGAAGGGCAGGCTGATGTGGGCGTCGAGCAGGCCCAGCAGCACGAACGAGAGGAGGAATCCCCACTTGCTGCACCATCGGAAGAACTTGATGTTCTTGATGTTGTAGAGGACGATGATGACGGCCATGCCCGCCATGACCACGAAGAACTGGTTCTTCACGAGGTCCAGGCGGGTCATCCCGTCGCGCAGCAGGCGCGACGAAGAGGAGAACATGCAGACGATCGAGAACAGGAAGAGCAGGAGCACGATGATCCATACCACCTTGTCTCCTTCGAAGTGGTCCGCGAATGTCCAGAAATTGGATTTCCTTTTGTTCTTCTCTTCTGCCATGGCGTTTACAGGTGCCGGACCGCCTCCTTGAACTGGCGGCCGCGGTCTTCATAATTCTTGAACAGGTCGAAGCTGGCGCAGCAGGGGCTCAGCAGCACTACGTCGCCCGGTTTGGCGAACGCGGCCGAGGCGCGCACGGCTTCTTCGGCGGACAGGGCGTCGGTGATGTTCTCCTTGCCCACGATATCCTCGAACGCGGCGTGGATCTTGGCGTTGTCCACGCCGAGGCAGACGATGGCCTTGACGCGCTCGCGCACGAGCTTGTCGAGGACGCTGTAGTCGTTGCCCTTGTCGGTGCCGCCCACGATCCACACCACGGGCTTGGTCTGGCACTCGAGGGCGTACCAGGCGGAGTCGACGTTGGTGGCCTTGGAATCGTTGATGTAGAGCACGTCGCCGATGCTCAGCACGGGCTCGAGGCGGTGCTCGATGGGGGCGAAGGACTTCAGGCTGGCGCGGATGACCTCGTCGCTGATGCCGGTGGCCTTGGCGGCGAGGGCCGCGGCCATCGAGTTGTAGACGTTGTGCTTGCCGCCCAGGGCCAGCTCCTGCAGGAAGATCTCCGTCTCGTCCTGCTCGTAGCGGAGGACGATGCGGTCGCCGTTCCGCAGGAAGGCACCCTGCTCGACCTCCTTCTCCTGCGTGAAGGGGAGCATCCGGGCCTTGATGACGACCTCCTCCAGCTGGCGGATGGTGATGGCGTCGTCGGAGTCGAAGATGAAGCAGTCCTCGGGGCGGAGGTTCCGCGCGATGCGGAACTTCGCGCGGGCGTAGTTCTCGAGCTTGTGGTCGTAGCGGTCCAGGTGGTCGGGGGTGATGTTGGTGATGATGGCGATGTCCGGGCGGAAGTCGTAGGCGTCATCCAGCTGGAAGCTGCTGATTTCCAGGACGTAGTAGTCGTGCTTCTCGGTGGCGACCTGCAGGGCGTAGCTCTTGCCGATGTTGCCGCCCAGGCCCGCGTCGAGCCCCGCCTCCCGGAGGAGGTGGTAGATCAGGGAGGTGGTGGTGGTCTTGCCGTTCGATCCGGTCACGCAGATCTTCTTGGCGCTGTCGTAGCGCGCCGCGAACTCGATCTCCGAGATGATGTGCGTGCCCTGCGCGCGCAGGGCCTGGATCATGGGGGCGGTGCCCGGGATGCCGGGGCTCTTGACGACCTCGTCGGCGTTCAGGACCTTCTCCGGGGTGTGCCCGCCCTGCTCGAAGGGGATGTCCCACTGCTGCAGGGTGGCCAGATACTCGTCCTTGATCTTCCCGTTGTCGGACAGGAAGACGTCGAATCCCTTGACTTTCGCGAGCACGGCGGCTCCCACGCCGCTCTCTGCTCCTCCCAATACTACAATTCTTGCCATTTTATGTCTTTTCTATTTTCTATCGTACCTTAAGTAATGCCAATGTGCTGACTGCCAGAATGATCCCGATGATCCAGAACCGTGTGACGATGCGGGGTTCCGGGATGCCCTTCTTCTGGTAGTGGTGGTGGAGCGGCGCCATCAGGAAGACGCGCCGGCCCTCGCCGTATTTCTTCTTCGTGCGCTTGAAGTGCGTGCGCTGGATGATGACCGACAGGCTCTCCATCAGGAAGATGCCGCAGAGGATGGGCAGCATCAGCTCCTTGCGGATGAGGACGGCGCTCACGCCGATGACCCCGCCGATGGTCAGGCTTCCCGTGTCGCCCATGAAGACCTGGGCGGGGAAGGTGTTGTACCACAGGAATCCCAGCAGCGCCCCCACGAAGGCGGCCATGTAGATGGCGACCTCGCCGGAGCCCGGGATGTGCATGATGTTGAGGTAGTTGGCGTTCAGGGCGTCGCCGCTCAGCCAGGCGATGATACCGATGGCCACGCCCACGATGGCCGAGGTGCCCGTGGCGAGGCCGTCCATGCCGTCGGTGAGGTTGGTGCCGTTGGAGCAGCCCAGGACCACCAGGATGATCATGATCATATAGATGCCCCAGGAGCAGTACACGCCCAGCTGTCCGTGGAAGGGGGAGAGCCAGGAGTAGTCGAACTCGTGGGCCTTGACGAAGGGGATGGTGGTCACGAGGCGGTCCGTGGGGATGTCGGGGCTCACGCACACGGTCAGGGCCACGAACAGGCCCAGGCCGAACTGGAGGATGAGCTTGCCCTTCTCGCTCATACCCTCCTTGTTGTGCTTGAACACCTTGATGTAATCGTCTGCGAAGCCGATGGCGCCGCACCAGACCGTGGTGCCGATGAGCAGCAGGGTGTAGATGCTGTCCAGACGGCAGACCAGCAGGGCGGAGCCGAGCAGCGCGGCGATGATGATCACGCCGCCCATCGTGGGCGTGCCCTTCTTCTGCATCTGGCCTTCGAGTCCGAGGTCGCGGATTTCCTCGCCGATCTGCGCGCGCTGCAGCTTGCGGATGATGGCGCCGCCGGCGAAGAAGGCGATCAGCATGCTGAACACGGCCGCGAGCATGGCGCGGAAGGAGAGGTAGTTGAAGAGGCCGGCGCCCGGGATGTGGAGGCCGAGGCTTTGCAGCCAGTCTGCGAGGTGGTTCAGCATGACTCGAGGGTTTTGAAGGTTTCCAGTACGATTTCGCGTTCGTCGAAGTGATTCTTCACCGTGCCGAGGATCTGGTATGTCTCGTGGCCCTTGCCGGCCAGCAGGACGGTGGCGCCCTTCGGGGCGAGCAGCAGGGCGGTGCGGATGGCCTCGCGGCGGTCGGCGATGCAGACCGTCTTGGCGAGGGCGGCCGGATCCAACCCGCGTTTGATGTCTTCGATGATGTCCTCCGTGCGCTCGGTGCGGCTGTTGTCGGAGGTGATGAAGATGCGGTCCGCGAGGCGGCCAGCCACGGCGCCCATTTCCGGGCGCTTGGTCTTGTCGCGGTCGCCGCCGCAGCCGAACAGGCAGATGAGCTGGCGGTCGGGGGCGACGTCGCGAAGGGTTTTCAGAACGTTCTCCAGGGCGTCGGGGGTGTGGGCGTAGTCGATGACGACGCTCAGGTCCTTGGAGCCGCGGAGGGTCTCCAGCCGGCCCGGAGCGGGCTCCAGGCGGGACAGGGCCACGAGCGCTTCGTCTTTCGGGACGCCCAGCACGAGGGCGGTGACGTAGATGGCGAGGAGGTTGTAGGCGTTGTGGGCGCCGATCAGGCGCGTCCACACCTCGCTGCCGTCCACCTTGAGCAGCATGCCTTCGGGGCTCTGCTCGAGGATGCGGGCGCAGTGGTCGGCGGCGCTCCGGCAGGAGTAGCCGACCACGCGGGCCCGGGTGTTCTGGACCATCACCTCGCCGTGCTTGTCGTCGAGGTTGATGATGGCCGTGGCCTGCGGGGAGAGCCCGTCGAAGAAGAGTTTCTTGCAGCGGAGGTATTCCGCGAAGGTGCCGTGGTAGTCGAGGTGGTCGTGGGTGAGGTTGGAGAAGATGGCGACGCGGAACTCGAGGCCCGCGATGCGCTGCTGCTCCACGCCGATGGAACTGACCTCCATGAAGCAGTATTCGCAGCCGGCTTCGACCATTTCGGCGAGCAGGGCGTTGAGGGTGACGGGGTCGGAGGTGGTGTTGGCGGTTTCGCTGCGGCGGGTGCCCACGTAGTTGGCGATGGTGGAGAGGAGGCCGCATTCGTAGCCGAGGTGGCGGAAGAGGTGGTAGAGGAGGGTGACGGTCGTCGTCTTGCCGTTCGTTCCGGTGATGCCGACGAGTTTGAGCTTGCCGCTCGGATGGCCGTAGTACGCATCCGCGGCCATCGCCACCGCTTTCCTGCTGTCCTTCACAATTACTTCCGTTATCTGTCGTCCCGGTGTGCCTGCGGCTGCGGCTGAGCCTTCGCCGTCGGGCAGCACCGGGCCCTTCCCGTCATTCCCGACCACCGGGGTCCCCGGGAATCTCTGATTTCTGGGGTGGTCTTGATCGGGAATCTGCTCGTACATGACGGCGGCGGCACCGGCCTCGATGGCTTTGCCGAGGTAGGCGCGGCCGTCGTTGCCGCAGCCGTTGACGGCGATGAAGAGGCTGCCGGGACCGACGCGGCGGGAGTCGTTGGTCACGGACGTGATCTCCACGTCTTCGCGTCCCCGGATGTCGAGGACGCCGCAGTTCCGTATGATTTCGCTCAGTTTCATTTCGTTGTGCTTGTGGTCGTGCTTCGTTTCAGTTCTTCCCGGAAGCAGGGGTCTATGTTGTACAGTTCGTCCACCACGGTGCGGATGGCGCGGGCGGGGATGCCGCCGCCCTGGAACTGCCGGCTTGTGGGCTTGGAATATACCACGCAGATGATGCTGTACTGGGGCTTCTCGGCGGGGAAGAAGCCGACGAAGGTGCCCTGGTACTTGCGGCGCCCGAGGGCGTCCTGGTACTGTCCGTTCTCGTAGGTGCCGAAGGAGGTGCCGGTCTTGCCCGCCACGTTGCACTTGGCACCCTTGAGGCGCTTGGCGGTGCCTTCCTCGGTCACGGCCTTGAGCGCCCGCGTGATGGTGTCGGCCACGGCCTTGGAGCAGACGGCGGCGTTCAGCACGCCGGGGCCGCGCCGCTCGGTCACGATGCCGTGCTCCTCGATGTCCTCGACCAGGTAGGGTTTCATCATCCGGCCCTTGTTGGCGATGGCATTGTAGAAGGTCAGGATGTGCAGCGGAGTCTCCTCGGTGCTGTAGCCGAAGCCGATGGAGCCGAGGTCGGTGTCGGTCCAGTAGCGGGTGGACGGGCTCGGGATGGTGGGCGTCTGGAGGCCGTCGAGGTCGAAGGCGAAGGCCTCGCCGAGCTTGTAGTTGTAGATGTTCTGCAGGAAGCGCTCGGTCTTCTCCAGGCCCTTGCCGCGACCCTTGCTCTTGTCGATGCCGTAGTTCTTGACGGCGAGCGTGGCGAAGACATAGTTGGACGAGATCTTGAAGCCGTCCAGGACCGAGATGCGGTTGGTGTGGTGCTGACGGGCGAAGTCGGGGATGTGCGCGTCCTTGATGGAGGTGCCGACGACGTTGCCGTTGGTGGCGGGGAGGGTCTCCTCGAGGCTCTTGATGAAGCCGTCGTTGAGCACGGACATCAGCGTGACGGTCTTGAACACCGAACCGGGCTCGCCCTTGCGGCCGATGGCCAGGTTCTGGATTTCCTCGAAGGGGCCGGTGCCCTCTTCGCGGACGAGGTTGACCATGGCGCGGATGGCGCCGGTGGAGACCTCCATCAGCACGAGGCAGGCGCCTTCGAGGTCGGGCTCTTCGGTGATCTGCTCGCGCAGGGCGCGGTCGGCGATATCCTGGTAGTCGATGTTCAGGGTGATGCGGAGGTCCTTGCCGTCCACGGCCTTGACGAAGGCGCTGTCGCTGTTGCGCACGCGGCCGTAGTCGGTGACGCGCATCCATTCGCGGCCTTCCTGGCCGTGCAGGACGTAGTCGAACTTGCCCTCGAGGCCGATGTGGGTGTTGGCCACGTCGGACTTGTTGTTGCGCACGAAGCCGATGGTGCGGCGGGCCAGCTTGCCGTACGGGTACTGGCGGATGTGCTCCTGCTCCACGATCATGCCGCTGCGGTAGCGGCCTTCGCGGAAGAGCGGCAGCGCGATGACGCGGTTGTAGACGTTGCGGTCCACGGGCCGGCCGATGCGCACGTATTTGCGGCCGTTGGCACGGCCGTCGCGGATGAGCTGGTAGTACTGGTCGGCGCTGCGGTCGCCGAACTCGGCGGCCAGGCCCTCGGAGAGCTGGCGCGCCTTCTCCAGCCAGGCCTGCTCCTGCTCGGGGGTGTTGGTGTCCTTGAGGACGGTGCAGTCCATGTAGAACTGGTAGATGGGGCAGGAGATGGCGAGCAGCCGCCCCTCGGCGTCGAGGATGTTGCCGCGGGCGGGCTCAATGATGCTGACGGTGTTGGACGGGGTGAGGGCGCCGGCAATCTTGGCGTCGGGCTTCCAGAAAGCCTGGATGCCCGCGAGGCGCACGATGAGGATGACCGCGGCGATGAGCATCGCCACGTAGAGCAGGTACAGGATCACGCCGATCCTGTCGCGCTTCTTCTTGGGGGTGGTGGCTTCCGTACTCATCGTTTCACGATCGTTGCAGGCTTTTCAGCCTCTTTGACATTCGAGCCCAGTTGTTCCAGCATCTCCTCCACACTGGAGCGCCGGCTCACGTTGACCAGCTCGAAGACCTTCTGCGAATGCACGATCTCGAGCTCTTTGAGCACCGCCTTGTTCTTCTCGACCTTGCTCATCGTGGTCTCGATCATCAGGCTGAACCAGATCACGAGGCCGAAGAGCAGGAAGGTGTAGGCGATATGGATGAAGTAGCGCCCGATGTTGAGGCGGAGCAGGAACTCGCCCTTCAGGATCGCCTGGAAGCTGTTCTTGAAGAACAGTCCGATGTCCGCCAGTTTCCACGTCTTCATACTCTCTCGGCGATTCTGAGTTTGGCGCTGCGCGCACGGGTGTTGCCGGCGATCTCCGCCTCGTCGGGCAGGACCGGTTTGCGGCCGACGGCCTTCAGGGGCGCGCTGCTTCGCCCGAAGACGTCTTTTTCTTCCTCGCCCTCGATGTTGCCGCTGCGGATGAAATTCTTCACCATGCGGTCCTCGAGGGAGTGGTAGGTGATGACGGCCAGGCGGCCGCCTTTCTTGAGGGATGCGGCGGCGCCGGAGAGGAATTTCTCCAGCGCGCGCATCTCTTCGTTGACCTCGATGCGCAGGGCCTGATAGACCTTGGCGAGGTACTTATGTTCAGCGAATGAAGGCAGGGCCGCCGCGATGGCACGGTCGAGGTCGTCTGTGGAAAGGATCGGCGCGGCCACGCGGGCAGTCGCAACGAGTTGCGCCACCCGGCGGGCGTTGTCGAGCTCTCCGTAGAGCCGGAAAAACTTTTCCAATTCTTCTTGCGTATAAGAATTGACGATGTCAGCCGCGGTCTTACCGCCCTGCCTGTTCATCCGCATGTCGAGCGGAGCATTGAAGCGGAAAGAGAAGCCTCTCTCCGCCGTGTCGAACTGGTGGGAACTCACGCCCAGGTCGGCGAGGATCCCGTCGAGCCCTCCTTCCGCGTGGAGGAGGGTGTAGTTATGGATGAAACGGAAATTGTTGTGTATAAGAATGAAACGCGGGTCGTCCGGGGCCTGGGCCAGGGCGTCCTCGTCGCGGTCGAATGCCATCAGGTGTCCTTTGGGGGAGAGCCGGGAGAGGATCTCGCGGCTGTGGCCGCCGCCGCCGAAGGTGGCGTCGGCGTAGAAGCCGTCGGGGTTGAGGACCAGCGCGTCAACGCTGGGGTGCAGAAGGACGGGATTATGATACTCAGACATTCGCGGGCCCCTTTTTCGAGAGGCTCTCCGCGATGGCAATGAATTCCGCGCTTGACAGTCTGGACGCCTCATACCGCTCCTTGGCCCAGATCTCAATCTTGAAATCATTGCCGGAGAAAACCACCTCTTTGTTCACACCGATGGAATCGAGGAGTTTGCGGCTGATCGAGATGCGGCCGAACTTGGCGTCCGGCTCGACGATGTCACGATCCCGCAGATATTCTCTCCAGAATGTTTTGTGCTGTTGGTTGAACGTGAGGTCGAGACTGTCCTTGACCTTGCCCGACTGCCGCTCCCATTCTTCGAAGCAGTACATCTCGAGGCAAGGCTCGAAAAGATCTTTCTTAACGACGAACCTCATATCGCTTCCAGGCGGCATCGCACCCTTGAGCGGCGCGGGGAGGACCAGCCTCCCTTTGTCGTCCACGCGAGATGTGTATTCGCCGATGAAAGTGACCATTTCGTTCAATTCTTATACGCAATGGACAAAGATATATAAAATTTTCCATTTTCTTCCAATTCCTTCCAATATTTTCCACTTTTCTTTCAGAAAGCACAAAGAAAGATGCGCCCGCCTCTCTGTGTGAAAGGGAGGCGGGCGTTAAAGGAGTTGGGCCGGAGCGGCGATCAGTCGCTGAGAAACGTGGCCTGGACGGGGGTGGAGAGGAGGATGTGCCAGCAGCGCCTCATCGTCTCGCGGCCTCGCCGTCCAGCGGAAGGTTCGAGAACACCGGCGTGGCCACGGCGGGGGCGTCATAGCCGTCGGGATAGCCGAAAACCGTGAAGTCGATGATGCCCAGCGGGCTGCTCTTCGGCCAGTCGGTGACGGTCAGGCGCACGAAACGGCAGTTCACGGGGGCGAATTCTTCGAAGACGGTGTCGCGGCTGATCTTGTTGCCGGTCCGGTCCAGCACGGTGACATACTGTTCGCCGTCCTGGGAGACCTCGAGCTTGTACTGATAGACGGGCAGCTCGCGGACGGGCCCGAAGCCCCGGCGTCCGCCGGAGAACATCACGCGCATGGCGTCCACGGTAAAGTGCTGCACCACGTCGAAGCGCGTGGCGGGCGACAGCTCGACGGTGATGGTCGGCTGCGCGTCATCCTCGGCCGGCATCCACACGGTGCCGCTGTAGTTGTCCACCGCGAAGGCGGCGGGATAGCCCGGCTGCTGGGAGCTGAACTTGGACAGCGCGTTCATCGCGTTGATCTTGTTGATGGTGACGGGGATGGAGGCGGGCACGTCCTTCCGGGCTTCCGTGCCGGGCGCCGGCTGGGGCGTGTCGGTCACGGTGCAAGCCATCAGGCCGTCCGCGTCGAAGGTGACGCGGTCCATGCCGATGCGGCGGCCGCCCGGCGGGTTGGAGAGCACGATGGTGTAGAACTGCCACCATTCGCCCTTGTACTCCACGATGGAGCCGTGCGCCGTGCCCGTCACGAGCCCCTCCGTCTTGCGGAGCAGCGGGTTGTTGGGCGCGTAGCAGTAGGGACCCAGCGGCGAGGTCGCCGTGTAATAGCCTTCGGCGTAGGTCTTCCACTGCGTGCCGGAGGCGGAGTATTCGAGGTAATAGACGCCGTTTCGCTTGATGACCCAGGGGCCTTCGATCCAGGCCACGCCGGGATACTCGTTCATCTCGCCGTAGCGCTCCCAGGCGTGCATCGGGTTGAAGCCGAACAGGTGCGTGGGCTTCTCGGCGAAGCGGGTCAGGTCCTTGGGATCCAGTCGCACGCCGTAGATGCCGCTGATGCCGCGGCCGGGCCAGAAGAGGTAGGGCTGGCCGTCGTCGTCGATGAAGATCTTGGTGTCGAATCCGCCGTTCCAGCCGTCCTCGACGGGGCCGGTGTCGTGGAACAGGCCCAGGTCGGTGTACGGCCCCAGCGGATGGTCGGCCACGAAGACGTGGTCGCTGTTGCCGGTCAGGTAGAACTTGCCGTTGTACTTGACGAGGTCCGGCGCCACGGGGATGTGCTCCACGGCGTGGAACTCCCAGTTCAGGAGGTCGTCGGACACCCACATTCCGCCGCCGGTGCAGCACATATAGTACTTGCCGCCCTCTTCGAGGACGGTGACGTCGCCGCTGGCGTTGCCGCCGGCGCCGATGGGCATCGGGAGGGGGTTGCAGTAGCGCTGGGCGCGGACGGGGACGCAGAGCGCTGCCAGGGCGAGCGCCGCGGTCAGGAATGTCTTGAATTTCATATCGTTGCTTATTCTGCAGGCGTCAGCATGTAGCCATAGACCGTGTCGGGGTAGAACCAGGGGTAGAGGGTCAGCAGCCGCTCCGTGCCGTCTTCGTGCTTGCAGAGCCAGAAGTGGCAGACGCTGTTGGTGCCGTCCAGGGCCATGTATTCCACGTAGGTCCAGCCGTCGCGGGTCTCCATCGGGCGGCTGTCCGAAAGCATCGTGAAGGTCTTGTCCTTCTTGTGGTTCTGCTTCAGGATCGCCTCCTTCTTGTCAAAGTCGACGGTGAGCGTGCCGGATACTTTCTTCCAACGGGAGATGTTCATTTCCCCGACGGCACCCGTGCCTGGGATGCCGGAGCGGGAGGCTTTCTCGATCCGCCCCCAGCCGGTTTGGGAGACCTGATAGGTCCTGGGCTGCGCGTGCAGCGGGATGAAGCAGGCCGCTGCCAGAAGAAGTATCAGCAAGCGTTTCATATGGCTTTTATTGGATCAGCGCGACGATCTCGCCCTTCTGGACCTTCTTGCCCTGGGGCGCGGTGACGGCGACGATCTGGCCGTCGGCGGCGGGGAGCAGCTCCTCCATGCCGTACCAGGTCTGGACGTAGCCGCAAGGCTTGCCGGACGCGACCTTGGTCCCGACCGCCGGGGCGGTGGACTTGTCGTCCACGTCGACCTGCCAGAGCATCTGGCCCGCGGCCGGCGCCTGGACGGGCGTGGCCTTCGGGTACTTCGCCAGCAGGGCGTCGAGGTCGAACTCGGGCATCTCCACGACCGCGCGCTTGACGACGATCGGGGCGCCGGCCTTCTCGCGGAAGGCTTCGAGGTCCTTGTTGAAGCGCTCCTTGGCGATGCCGCTCCTGTAGTCGCGGTACTGGCGCTCGAACATGGCCATGTTCAGCAGTTCCTCGTCGTCCTGGCCGCAGTCCCAGCCCTCTTCCTTCATCATCTCGCGGAACTTCGGAAGTTCGTCGGGATACATATCCTGCGGGTTGCCGGTGTAGAACTCCATGCCCTTCTCCTTGGCGATCTGGATGATCTCCGGGGCGAGCTCGCCGGGGAGTTTGCCCATCTTGCCGAGGATCATGCCCCAGGTGTCTTTGTCGATCGTGGAGAAGCGCGGCTTGTTCTGGGCCATCGCGAGGAGGTTCATCAGGGCCGTGTTCTTGACGTACTGGCTGAACGGGGTCACGAGGGGCGGGTAGCCGAGGCGCGGCCACACGTATTCCACTTCGTTGAAGAGCTGGACCATCAGCGAGTCGAGGCTGCTCTCCGGCTTGCCGTTGGCGCGCTCGGAGGCGTTGATGGCGGCCTTGAAACCGGTCAGGTCGGCCATCATCGAGCCCATCATGCCGCCCGGCAGGCCGCAGCCGACCAGCAGGGAGGTCATCAGGGAGTTGGTCGGGTTGATCCAGTAGCCGAGGAAGTCGTCGATGAACTCCTGCGTCAGGCGGCGGACCTCCATGTAGGCGTCCATGTTGATGTCCTTCACCAGGAAGCCGTCGGCCTTCATCATCTGCTGGATGGTGATTACGTCGGGGTGCACCTTGCCCCAGGCGAGGGGCTCCGTAGCCACGTCGAGGTAGTCGGCGCCGGCGCGGGCGACCTCCAGCATGGAAGCGGGGGAGAAGCCGGGGCCGGTATGGCCGTGGTACTGGACCTTGATCTGCGGATGGCGTTTCTTGATGCCGGCCACGATCTGGCCGAGCTCCGTCGGACGGCCGACGCCCGCCATATCCTTGAGGCAGATCTCGTCGGTGCCGTATTCCACGAGCTGGTCGACGAGATTGAGATAATACTGCACCGTGTGCACGGGGGAGTGGGTGATGGAGAGGGCCGCCTGGGAGATCATCCCGCCCTTCTTGGCCAACTCGATGGAGGTCTTGAGGTTGCGGTGGTCGTTGAGGCCGCAGAAGGAACGGGCAATGTCGGTGCCCTGCTTCTTCTTGACCTTGAACATCAGCTCACGCACGTCCGCAGGAACCGGGTACATGCGGATGGCGTTCAGGCCGCGCTCCAGCATATGGGTCTGGATGCCCGCCTTGTGGAAGGGGGCCGTCCACTGGCGCACGGAGACGTTCGGGTTCTCGCCGTAGAGCAGGTTCACCTGCTCGAAAGCGCCGCCGTTGGTCTCCACGCGGTCGAAACATCCCATATCAACGATGGCCGGGGCCACCCGCACCAACTGGTCCACGCGGGGCTGATACTTGCCGGAACTCTGCCACATATCCCTGTACACCAGGGAAAACTTGATTTCTCTTTTAGCCATATATTAATGCGCAAATTG
>JAGCYX010000102.1 GCA_017960585.1 Bacteroidales bacterium | reverse complement strand
GATCGAGAAGGCGCATCCGGACGTGTTCAACATCCTGCTGCAGGTGTTGGACGACGGCCGCCTGACCGACAACAAGGGCCGAACGGTGGACTTCAAGAACACCATCCTGATCATGACCTCCAACCTCAAGGAGGAGGAGCTGCGCCTGCGCATGCGGCCGGAGTTCCTGAACCGTATCGACGAGATCGTGGTCTTCGACGCCCTGACCCCGGACGACATCCGGCAGATCGTGCACATCCAGATGGAGATCCTGCGCAAGAAGCTGGAGGACGAGAACGTCGTGCTCAGCTACACCCGCGCCTTCGAGGACGACATGGTGGAGAACGGCTACGATCCGGTCTACGGCGCCCGCCCCGTGAAGCGGCTCATCCAGCGCGAGCTGGTGAACAAGCTGGCCCGCGAGATCCTGGAGGGCAAGGTCCACAAGGACTCCGTCATCGAGGTCGACTGCGTGGACGGACAGACCGTCCTGCGGAACAAATGAAAAAACCCGGGGCTGCAAGCCTCGGGTTTTTTCTTGACCAGTGAATCTCTTACTCCGTGGGAGCGTCCTGCTGGATCGGGGCGGCCGGGAACTCGGGCTGAGCGTCCGTAGCCACATTCTCGATCTGGTCGGTCACGTCGATCGCGGCGCCGTTGGTGCCGGTGGTGAAGGAAGAGACGATGGACACGACGAGGATGAAGGCGACGAGGCCCCAGGTGATCTTCTCGAGGGCGTCGGCGGTCTGGCGGACACCGAAGGTCTGGTTGCCTGCCACGAAGTTGCTGGCCAGACCCTCTCCCTTGCCACTCTGGAGGAGCACCACGATGATGAGCAGGATGGCGGCGAGGATGATCAGCACGGTCAAAATCACAAACAATGCATTCATATTCAGTTGTCTTTTTTGTTTATTTCGTCAATAAGGGCTGCAAAGTAAACACTTTTTTCCGGATATCGCAAACTTAGGCGCGAATAAATGTCGATCGCTTCCTGCGGATAGCCCTGCTCGAGGTAGATTCCGGCCAGCGTCTCGGTGCAGATCGGCTCCTCGGGAGCATCCGGGGCCACCTCCTCGGCATAACTCTCCTCGCGCGCCTTGGCGGCGAACTTGGAAAAGATGCCGTCGCCCTCCTTCCGGGCGCCTTCGTACTCGGCCTGGGAGAAGAAGTCGCCGCCCACCACGACGATGCGCGGGGCGGGCGTTTCGGGCGCGGCCTCGGGAATGAAGGTCTCCACGAGCCGGCGGGCGTCCTTGTCCGAGCAGTCCACCGTGCGGCCCTCCCGCAGCAGGGCGGACAGCGTCTTCCGTTCGCAGAGGTGCAGCGCGGTCTCGGCGATCTGGCTCTCGGAGACGGCGCCGGCTTCGGCCATCCTGCGGCAGAGCTCCATCCGGGCGCCGGCGTACCAGGGGTACAGGGAGATGACGCCGGAGAGCTCCTCCAGGGTGATGGCGTGTATGTCGATCGGGTTTACCATTGGGCGACGGTTGCGTTGAAGATGTCTTCGACAAGTTTCTCCACGATCTCGGCGCAGAGCGAAGACTCGACGGCGTCGAGCGAATTGGTAGAGTCGTAGTCCGCGTAGGCGGAGAAAGATTTGCCCTCGAAGTCGTCTTCGGGGTACTTGCGGTTGCTGAAGTTGACGCGCACGGTCACGGTCAGGCGGTTCTGCGTGGCGATTTCCTGCGCGGACACGGCGGCCGCCGCCACGCTGTAGCCCGTGACCTCGCCGGTGATCTCCAGGTCGCCGTCCTGCTCCACCTGCTCCAGGCGGGTCATGCGGCGGAAGCGGGTGCGGATGGCCTCGGTGAGGTCGTTGCTCAGCGAAGGGTTGACCTTCTGCGCCTTATATTCGAAGTAGTCGATGTTGATGGTCTCGACGTCGTTCTGGATCGAGGTGCCGGAGAAGGAATAGATGCCGCACGCGCCGAGCATCAGCGCGGCGAGCAGGAGGGGGAGTATGCGTGCGGCGGTGCGGATCATGCCTTCTTTCCTTTTTCTTTCCACTCCGCGAGCTTGCGGTAGATGGTGCGCTCGGAGACGCCCAGTTCGGCGGCGGCGGGCTTGACCTTGCCGCCGTGCCGGGACAGGGCATGCTCGATGAGTTCGTCGCTGGCCTTGCGGATGGAGATGCCTTCCGGGGCGGCCTCCGGTTCGGAGAGCTGCTCCTCCGGCTCGTCCTGGGGCATGGCCACGTAGTGCGGCAGTCCCGCGGGCACGTTCGGCTGCGCGGCGCCGCCGGCGTCGACGATGTCCTTGAGGCGGTCCACTTCCTGCTTGAGGTCCAGGATGGCCTTGATGATCATCTGCTTGTCGCTGTCGGACATGCTTCCGCCGGCGGGCGCGGGCCCGGTGGTGGCGGGGAGCATGGAATCCTTCTCGTCCGGCAGGTAGCGCATCAGCGCCGCGGGGCCGAGCTCGATGCGCTCGGAGCCCGGGGTGACGGGCCGCGACTCGAGGGCGGTTACCGTCTCCGCGACGTTCTTGAGCTGGCGGATGTTGCCGGGCCAGCGATAGGCGGTCAGCAGGGAGATGGCGTCGTGGCTCAGGCTGACCTTGCAGAGGTTATAGCGCTCGGAGAAGTCCGAGGTGAATTTGCGGAACAGCAGGTAGATGTCGTCCTTGTTGCGCTCGCGCAGGGCGGGCATCTGGATCTGGATGCCGGTCAGGCGGTAGTAGAGGTCCTCGCGGAACTTGCCCGTGGCCACGGCGTAGGCCAGGTTGACGTTGGTCGCGGCGATCACGCGCACGTCGGTCTTCTCCACCTTGGAGGAGCCGACCTTCATGAACTCGCCGTTCTGCAGGACGCGCAGCAGCAGGGCCTGCGTCTCGCGCGGCAGTTCGCCGATCTCGTCGAGGAACAGGGTGCCGCCGTTGGCCTCCTCGAAGTAGCCCTTGCGCTCGCCGATGGCGCCCGTGAAGGCCCCCTTCTCGTGGCCGAAGAGCTCGGCGTTGATGGTGCCCTCGGGGATGGCGCCGCAGTTCACGGCAAGGTATTTGCCGGTCTTGCGCCGGCTGAACTGGTGGATGATCTGGGGGATGTTCTCCTTGCCCACGCCGCTCTCGCCGGTGATCAGGACCGTCAGGTCGGTGGGAGCCACGGCCACGGCCGTCTCCAGCGCGCGGTTCAGCCCTGCGTCATTGCCGATGATGTCGAATTTATTTTTGAGTCTCTGGAGGTCTTGCATTTCCATAGAGAGCAAAGTTAAGGATTATTTTTTATATTTGTGTTTCGAATGACTGTTACAACTCTAAAACCGTATTCAGCGATGAAAAATATTACCAAAATCTTCCTTCTTGGCGTTGCGGTCGTCCTGTCCGCCGCCTGTTCGAAATCCCTTGCCGAGAAGATGAGCCTTGCCGACAACGTGCAGGTCGACTGCACGCCCGAGGTGCTGGCCCTGGTGGGGGACCGGATCCCCGTGGACCTGCGGGTCTCGTACCCCGACGGCTACTTCCACCCCAAGGCCATCCTGGAGGTGACGCCGGTGCTGGTGTACAGCAACGGGGAGGAGCAGAAGGCGCCCGTCCTCACGTACCAGGGCGAGAAGGTGCTGGACAACTTCAAGGTCGTGTCCAAGGCGGGCGGCATCGTCCGCGAGCACCTCGCATTCGACTATGAAGAGGGGGTCGAGCAGGCCAGCCTGGAGCTGCGCGGCGTGGTCCGCTACAAGGACAAGTCCTATGCGCTTCCGGCCGTGAAGGTCGCCGACGGCACCATCGTGACCCAGCTGCTCGCCAGCACGCACGGCGCCTACAGCTACAAGCAGGACGACTACCAGGCCGTGCTCCATCAGCAGACGGAGGGCCAGGTGATGTACGACTACAATTCCGCCACCATCAAGGGCAGCGAACTCCGCTCGCAGTCCATCAAGGAGCTGCAGGCGGCCCTCGCCCAGATCGAGGCCGACCCGCGCTACACCATCGTCGGCACGAGCGTCGTGGCCTACGCCTCTCCGGAGGGCGGCCAGGAATATAACGCCAAGCTGTCCGACCAGCGCGCCGCCTCCGCTGAGCAGGCGTGGGGCAAGGTCACGGGCGATGCGAACGCCCCGGACAACCTGGAGGTGCGCAGCATCGGCCAGGACTGGGAGGGCTTCCGCGAGGCCGTGGAGAAGTCCGACATCGAGGACAAGGACCTGATCCTGCGCGTCCTGTCGATGTACAGCGACCCGGCCGTACGCGAGAGCGAGATCAAGAACATGTCCCAGGTCTACACCGAGATCAACAAGAGCGTCTTCCCGGAGCTGCGCCGCGCCCGCTTCATCACGGAGATGGACTACCAGAACTTCTCCGACGAGGAGCTGGTCGAGCTGTCCCGCCAGGCGGTGGACGTGCTGGACGAGGAGGGGCTGCTGCGCGTGGCGTCCATCACGGATGACGCCGCCCGCAAGGCCGAGCTCTACAACAAGGCGGTCGAGAAGTTCGGTTCCGACCGCGCCCGCTTCAACCTGGCCGCGCTGGCTCTCGACGACGAGCGTCCGGATGCGGCGGCCCGCCTGCTGGACGCCGTCCAGGCGCAGGACGCCGACGTGCAGAACGCCCGCGGCGTGGTCGAGCTGCAGCGTGGCGACCGCAAGGCTGCCGCGGAGTGGTTCCGCAAGGCCGGCACCCCCGAAGCCAAGGCCAACCTCGGCCTGCTGGAGCTGCTGGATGGAAACTATGACGCCGCCGCGAAGCAGCTGGAGGGCACCGAAGGCCTGAACGGCGCCATCGCCAGCCTGCTGGCCGGCCGCCTCGACGAGGCCGAGTCCCGCATCGACTGCAACTGCGCCCGCTCGGAATATGTGCGCGCCATCATTGCGGCCCGCCGCGGCGACGCCGACGGGGTCAAGACGCACCTGGCCAACGTGGAAGCGAAGAACAAGCGGCTCTATGAGCAGGCCCTCAAAGACGTGGAGTTCGCGAAATTCAGATAGTTAAATACGTCAGATTTTGTGATTTACGGATTTTTCCGTATATTTGCAGCCCCCAAAAACTGGGGGCTTTTTATAACTTATTTATTAACAACAGTTTATGCCAACTATTCAACAATTGGTTCGCAAAGGACGCGAGGTTATCGAGGTCAAGTCGAAATCTCGTGCGTTGGATGCTTGTCCTCAGAAGCGTGGCGTATGCCTGAGAGTCTATACGACGACTCCCAAGAAGCCGAACTCCGCTATGCGTAAGGTCGCGCGTGTACGTCTCACGAATTCTAAAGAGGTCAATGCCTACATTCCGGGCGAGGGACACAACCTGCAGGAGCACTCCATCGTGCTCGTGCGCGGCGGTCGTGTCAAGGACCTCCCCGGTGTACGTTACCACATCCTCCGCGGTGCTTTGGATACTGCCGGCGTGGAAGGACGGACCCAGTCCCGTTCGCTCTACGGCGCCAAGAGGCCGAAGTAATTGCCGAAGGATGGTTTAATT